>WRCR01000242.1 GCA_009783865.1 Planctomycetaceae bacterium
ACCGCCCGCTAAACATTTCGACAATACACATATCAAAATGACAACACGTTATCTTTTTTGTTGCTGCGTTTCGCTGCTTGTTTTATCAAACACCATGTTTGCTTCCGCCGCTGACTTTCGGGAAAAGATGCCGGAACCCCTGCGGGGGGCAATAGCGGCGTTTTTTCCATTTGACGGTTCTTACGAAGATGTAACGGGCAGCATTAAAGCCCAATACTTCAATGCGAAAGAACAAAAATCGTTCAGCACCGCAGAAGCGGCAAAGAGCGGCGCAGTATTCGTCCCCGGCAGAGACGGAGGCAAAGCAATTCAATTCGGAGACGGAAAATATGATGTTCCTGACAGCAGTTCCAATGTCAACATCGGACAGTTTAATTACGACAAGGACTTTACCATTGCATTCTGGGCGAAGAATTTATTCAAGACACCTTACGGCAACTATCCCGTGTTGTTCGGAAACTCGAACTGGACAACCGCCAGCGGAACTGCCGGTCAGGGCTTGCTTGTCAGTACGCTGACTAATTCATCTATCATCATGAACGTCCAGGTAGAGGGAATCAACCGCATCTCGCCGAGACCGGTATCTAATGCCGATGCCGATTGGCATTATATCACTCTGACTGCTAATCGGGCAGCGGGAAAGTTTTCGCTGTACCTGAACGGCATCTTGCTCATTGACGGCGAAAAAGACGGCAGTTATGCGCCTTCCGTCGGCAAAAGTATGCAAAACAACGCCCCGACAAGAATCGGTTCTGACGGATACAGTAACTACGGTTTTTACGGAGCAATTCAGGACTTCATGATATTCAATAAAGCACTCTCGGCAAAAGAAGTACGTTCACTTGTATCTGCTTACACCGGCAAGGAATTCATTCTGCCGATAACTGTAATATACGATTCGGTAAAGAATGAAGACGGTTCCGTGATGGTATCAGCAACCCTGAAGAATGAAAACGAGTCAGTTCGAAAAATTACGGCGAAGTTCGATGTACTTGGAGATGGAAAACTAACCGCCGGTGAAAAAGAAATTGTTATCGAAGTTCCGCCGCAAGCCGCGAAGATGATTTTTTGGTCAGCAAAAGCCGAGACCGGCAGCGCAAAATTGTTTCTAACAACGGTCGACGGCGGCGCGGTTGAAACGTTCAGAATGGGCAAAGTTGCGTCTGGCAAAGCGGGCTGGGTTTCCGGCGACAGTCATAATCATACCAAGTATTCCGATGGTTCAGGAACGATATTTGAAAACTTTGCGCAAGCGAAAAATCAAGGCGTTGACTATATTACCATTACCGACCATGGTAATTCAAAGGGCTGGGCAGAAGCATTGGATGCGGGACCGCAATACGGAATCATTCCGATACGCGGCAACGAGTTTTCGCATCGGACTTATTCTCATGCCGTGTTTATCAATGTCAATCAGGAGAAAAATTACTCCGTGCTTGACCCGCCCATTGCCGTGAAAACATTTAAGGAAGATACAAATGGTGAAGGATTTGTTTATGTCGCGCATCCGTTTGATAACGGCAAAGATGTCTGGCAGGAAAACAAGGGCTGGGAGTCACCAATAGACGGCATCGAGGTTTGGAACTCGTGGTATGCCGGCAGATACGTTGTCAACGCCAAAGCATTTCAAAAATGGGATGAGTTAAACATGCGAGGCAGACGGCTTTACGGCATTGCTACGACGGATACTCATTCGGCGCGTTATATCGGAGAGGGATACACCACTGTGTTTGTTAAGGAATACACAGTAAAAGGAATTCTTGACGGTCACAGAGCCGGCAATATGTACGGCTCGAATGGTCCCGTTGTCGATTTCCGTTTAGGCAGTGCAATGATGGGCGATGTCGTCAACATTCCGAAAGAAGGAAAAACGGCTGCTTTCGAGATAAAAGGCGAGTACATCTTACCGCTGTCGAAGGTCTTTCTTATCAAGAACGGTGAAGTCGTATTCACGAAAGAAATAAACGCCAACCGCTTTGCTGAACGTGTCGAGGTGCCGGTAAAGCCCGGCGATTTTGTCAGAATGGAAGTCGACGGTACCGAAACGGATTTACGCAAATTGGACGGCAAGACCTTTGACACCGCCGCACCGTTTGCGTTCACCAACCCGATATTTTTCGTTGAGTAACGGCAACGTTTTGCGTTCTTTGCGGTCGAATTCTTTTTTACCGCAAAGATTCGCAAAGGTTTCGTCCCGAATACAATTTTTCAAAACGGAAAATACTTGAGTACACCCTCTTACGATTGCGGCTCTGTTCCCGTTGCTCAACATGGTACTTTTTGCCCTTGCCAAGTTTGACGGGCGTGTTATTATTTGCGCGGGTTATTCGCCGCAGCCCTTCGGCTTGCGGTTATTATTAAAAAATGTTAGAATGGGTAAGAAAATACTAAATCAGGTAGTTCAGGTAAAACAAGCGCGTTGGCAGGCATTTGCGCCTTGTTTTTTAGGGGTTTGGCTTTGCAAAAATTTTTCGAATCAGGGCTTGATGTTAGGTGGTTGCGGGGTTGCCGGAAAACTTTCAGGGGAACTAGTTGATTCCATCACCCAAACGTTGTATGATTACCGTAATGGGTTTTCCAGAACGTTTATTTTCACTCTTCCTTTATTAGAAAAAACGATATGACCGAAACAAAACGCCGTGAATTTTTACGAAACGCCGCCCTGACAGTGACCGGTGCCGGCATTTTGGCTTCCACCGCTGCCGCCGCTTCCGCCCTTTCAGCGAAACCGGGCGCGCGCCGAATACTTGCCATCAACGGCAGCCACCGCGCTGGCATGACCTGCGCCGCCGGTTTGAAACTTGTACTCGAGTCCGCAAAAGCCGCTGACCCTAGTATCGAAACGGAACTAATCGAATTGGCAGGAATCGATTTCAATCAAGCCGTTGTCGGTGCCGACCAGCCGGACGATGCCCTGACACCGATACTTGAAAAAATAAAATCGCCGGAATGTGTCGGACTTGTCATTGGCTCACCGGTCTATTTCGGTCTGCCTTCGGGACGCACCGTGTCTTTCATAAGCCGGTTTATGCCGCTCAAGAGAGCCGGTGTTTTCAAGAACAAGGTCTTCGGTGCTGTTGCAGTCGGCGGCGGACGAAACGGCGGACAGGAAACCATTCTGCACGCCTTGATAAACTCGGCACTGACGCTTCAAGTCATCGTAGCCGTTGACGGCGTACCGACTTCACACTGGGGCGCAACACTTTGGAATCAGGACAACAGTATCGAAAAAGACGATTTTGGAAAAGATACTGCGAAAAACCTTGGTACCAGAATGGTAGAACTGATTACAATGGCGTGCAAATAAAACAGGAGCCGCAAGTGCAACGAAGTTAAACTTGCAGGTTAGATGTTATTTTATTAGAACCTGTAAGTGTATCCGACGGTGCCGGAGAATTCGCCTTTTCCTCCGGCGCGGTCGGCGTATTCATCGGCGGTGAAATTCCAGAAGAGAACACTGTAATCGCGTCCGCCGAGATAGTGATTCGCTCCAACACGGAAAGTGAAAACGTTCTGTCCCAAATGAGCGGAACGAATTTCTCCGCTCATCTTCGAGTTTGGATAATACACGCCGACCACCGACTGTGAGTCGCCTGCTATCATATTGGAATAGGATATCCCGAAATACGAATCGCCGCAGTTAATCGGACGGTGGAAGTCCAAACCGACCTTTGTGAACAGTTGCGTCATCGATGCTTTAGAATAATAACGCTGCTCCGCTCCTATACCGGGACGGTTTTCATAAGCCGATTCCTGCTGAGCGTATTCCAAATCAAAACCAAATATTGGACGTATCACGAAATATGGAGTCCGCAACGGTCTTGAGAACTCGATGTTCGTTTGAAATGATTCACCGTAATACTTCGTTTTATATTTATAGGCAGCATCAAACCGGTTTGATTCATACCGCTGTGTTCCGCCGCCGATGTATCCTTTGAATTCCCAGTTCCGCGGCAAACGCTGTCCGTAATATAAGCCGAAAAAGCCGTCATTTGCAATGATTTTATCGCTGCCGTTGCCGTTTTTCAGTTCGGGATGTTCTATTCCAAACGTCAACCCAAATTCGCTATTCTGGTTGGCATAGAAGGAAAAGCCGCCCTGAAAACCGAATGACCACATGCGCCAATTATCCGAGAAGAAAACACTGTCGTATTCTGTTCCACGCATATACCACTCGCCCCAGGCATTGCTGGTGCTTGCAGCGTTTTGTCCGCGGTATCCGCCTGCCTGCTGATGGTTCCGAAGCCGGCTGCCGTCAATGGACATCGGCTGTGTATATCGGGCATTGCTGAACGATAAATCAATGCGGTCGAATGCCTTGCGGTGTGCGCGCCGCTGTGCCAGATTTAATCCAACTGCAACTCCGTCGCTTAACGGAAGTGCGTCAGAACGTTTGTGAGTAATTACTTTTACTACATTCGGTTCAGAATAGTCAAGTGAGAAAATATAAAACGGGCTGCTGCTGTTATCGATTTTGGCGAATCTTTCGTCACCAGTCAGGCGGTCATATCGCAGGACTTCCTGGCCGTTGAGGTCGTATTCAAAAAAACTTGGGTCGCTGCCGGCGGTTACTGCACGGAAGGTAGTGTTATTTAATTCGACAATTCCTAAAACGTTCAAGCGGTCTTTGTCAGCAAGTGCATAACCGGCGTTCCATTCGTAAATACTTCCGCTTTCAAATTTAACATTACCGGCAATAATCCCTTTTCCGCGGAGAATTGCGTCTTTTGCAACTATCGTGTCGGAATAAATCCTGCCTGTCAGGTTAAGCGTTCCTTCCTGCACCAGTGTGGTGCCGGTGTACGAATAAGTATCGGTCAAGGTCAGCATTGCATCACCGGTTTTGACAAGACCGCCTTTTCCGGTAATAGTTCCGCCGTTTATCGTCAGATTCGCTTCCGTTTCAAAAATTGCGTTCTTGCCGGAATTTACAACAATATCTTTATTAAATCTGCTGATTTCAAAAGTGTTTTTCAGTGTACCGCCGTTAAAAATTAAGTTGCCGGTACCGAGGTTATCTATTTGGGAAATTGCCAGTGTTCCTTCGTCAATTCGTGTTCCGCCGCTGTAAGTGTTCATACCGGAAAGAGTCAGCGTTTTATCCGCACCTTTTTTGACTAACATTCCGTTCCCGCTTATGGTGCCGCTTATGAGCAAATCCTCTTTGGTATCAATGATATTTCCGTCAACTACTTTTCCGTTTGCAGCGGTATTGAGAACGAAATCCTGCGTAAGTCCATTATTTGCTTCCAGTAAAGATGCAATTTCGATATCCAGTGCTGCAATCTGATTATTAAATCCGGCGATTTGGGTGTCCTTAACCGATACCTGTGCGTCCAATCCGATAATTGCCGCCCCGGCAAGGTTAATTTTGTTCGTCAAGGCGGCAATTTCTGCGTCCTTGGCGGCAATTTTTTTGTTCAAGTCGTTAATATCCGCTCCCGGCTCTCCTTTCTTACGAATTAAATCGTTGCGAATTTCGTCCGCCTGCGTTCTATCCGCAGTTAAAATCGCAACTTCAGTTGTCAGGAGTTGCAAGCGGCTTTTAGCAGATGCGAGATTGATTTCTATAATTCCGTTGCCGTCTGTATCTTCGTCTAGAATTATGTTGTTATAAATACCTTTATACGAATATTCTATGTCTTTATCGAACAACACATTATCACGCAGTGCTTTTACTTCATTCCTTTCCTTTGACTTATCTAACAAATCTTCGTTGGTGCTAGCCATTTCCGTTGTGTTTTGGAATACGGCACCGTCTGAAAGAATTACCATTCCGTTTCCGATACTGTTCCGGCTTTCGACTGCCAGCGTACCCTGCCGGACTTCGGTATCACCGGTATAAGTTGCGCTGCCAGCCAAGGTTAATACAGCGGCACCGGTCTTAACCAAACTGCCGTCACCGGATACTTTTCCGGTAATACGCATATTGTTTTGCGTGTCCAGCAGGATATTGTATCCAGCGGATTTACTTGTTAGTTCAGCGTTAAATGCTTCAACCTTCGTATTGCGGTATTGCAGGGTTCCGCCGGTAAATATCACTTTACCGGTTCCAAGAACGCTTTGTGAGGTTATTGCCAAAATGCCTTCTTCAATTTCCGTGTCGCCGTAATTGTTGTTTGTGTTAGTGAGTAAAACGGTATTATCGCCCTTTTTCACAAGGGTTCCGATGCCGGTCGCGCCGACCTGTGTTCCGAAATCATATTCACTGCCGGGGGCTTTATCCCGAAAATCAAGTTCTAAAACAGGTCTTGCCGAGTTATTATTCGGGTCCGGCTGAAAGAAAATCTTTTTGTTACTGCCTATTGCTTGCGAATGTGTCAGTTGCAAAGTGCCGTTTTCAACAACAGCGTTTCCGATGTTATTGCCATTTTGAGCAGCGATTTCAAGGGTTCCCGTTCCTTTTTTCGTCAAGGTGCGGTTGGGACTCG
>WRCR01000243.1 GCA_009783865.1 Planctomycetaceae bacterium
ACCGTGCGGTAACGCCGCAGGAGTGCAATCCGTACAAAATGCGGGAGGAGATGACGAAGGAGCCGGACTTTTACATTACTCCTGCCGAACTCGCAAAATACGTAACGAAGTATGCAGGTTACAACGAGGCTAGGGCGCAGGCGGCTGTTGCGATGCCAAGCAGCATCAAGAGCAGCCCGGCAGAAATGAGCAACAGTGCTCTGAGTAATCCGAACATTGATGTGAATAAATCAGACAACATAGTACTCAACGAAAACTAGTATGAAAACCAACGTGAACATTATCGGCAATAAAGCGGAAGGAGTCAAGTCCAATGGCGGCAGGTGATATAAGAGCGGGCGGCGCGTTTGTGGAACTTTACGCTGCGGACAAGAAATTGGTAAACGGCTTAAGGGCAGCCAGCAAACGTCTCGATGCGTCTGGTACGGTAAAACGAATTTTCCCTAGAGTTTTTTCTTTTATCGTACCGTACCACGTGTACGAAACGTGAAAAAAAACGTCTGCTGGTCATTGCCGACATCGGCATCAACGTGAACGTTGTTTCTTTCGGCTTGCCGATTTGACGAGTGCCTTGATTGCCTTCTGTACCGACTTCGGCAGTGTTTCCCATGCCGCTATGATACGCTGCAAGTCCGGCGGTAAATTCGAAACTGCTACCTCTTCTGCTACCTGTCCGCTTTTCTGATTGACGTAACTCCTTAACAAAACGGTATTTGAGTCAACAGGTTCAATTCTAATGCGGAGTTCTTCTATCAATTCCTCGACAGTAGAACGAGGATGGATTGAAGGCGTATTTTCGCTGCAACGTGTTGAATAACAAGGAGTTATTATTCGGGCTCAACGAAAATCATCAGTTGTCCGCCGGATTGTTTTTGCGCATTCTTTGAAAACGTCCAGTCAGGATTGCCGTTTGCGTCAGGATTGTTGCCGATGCCCACATCCGCATTGTTACCGGCAGCGAAATTGTTGAACGCAAACACCGTCTGCTTCTTCGCAAAGTTGTGAATCTGCATCGAACCATAACCCGGCGATTGCCCCGACATTTCATCACCGAAATCCCACTTCACGGCACTTGCACCCGGCACCTGCGCCTGATTTAACGGTCCGTAATTACAGTCCCAAAATTCGACATTGAAACCGTCCGCAAACTTGCCGGTTGCAACTCCTTCGACATTGGAATATACCGCAACGTCCTTAATCTGCTTCTGGAATCTCGCACCAGTACTCTTCACCGGCACACCCAACTGTTCGAGTTTATCACTCAGCGGCGGCATTGTCACGAAAACAAACTGCTCCTTGCCGTCCTTCGGTTTCAAATACAGGAAATAACCGACCTTCTTAATCTTGCCGACAATTTCCCGCGTGTTATCCGTCTTATAAACGATTTGCGTTTTATCGTCTGACAACTGCGGCTGCGTCGGGTCAAACGAATATAACAGTTTGAAATTTTTACCTTCCGGTACAAGCGAATCAAAAACGCTGCGCACCGGTATTTCACCGGCACGGAAAGCACCGAGTTGCAAGCCCGCCTCGTTCTGAACATTCGGTTCCGCTTCATGATGCCAGGCAAAACGAATTGCAACCGGCTTTTGTACCGCCGGACTTGTCAACTTTATCGTTGTACCGGCAATCTCCGCAGTTGCTTTATGATAAACACCGTCAATACCGGCAATTTCGAACCAATCGGGGGCTTTCCCATCACGGGTTTTTAATTCCTTCGCTTCTTTGAAAGAGAGAACCGCTGTTGCGCCGTTCACTTCCATCTTGTCAAACTCCGGTGAAGCACAAACGATGTTCTTCTTGCTGTAAGTCCGATTGAGTGCGAGAAGAGCAAGGCGTTGTCCGACCGGCGATTTACGCGGCGGATGTATGTCCCGAATATCCGATACCGTGTCGTTAATCACTGCCATGCCGGTTTTCGGCAATTCCTTTTCAACTTTCGCCTGCGCTTCCCAAAGATATGCCAGCCGCGTCGGGTCTCCGCCGCCGTAAATATACGGGGCAAGTTGAACGTAGTAAAAACCGAAGTCGGGATTCTTGAAGACATCGCGCCAGCCCAAAATCAACGCTTTCATTTTCTCGGCATAGAGCAGCCCTTCGCTCATGTTTGATTCGCCCTGATACCAGATTGCTCCCCGCATTGCGAAAGGAACAAACGCTTTCACCATTGCGTTATAGAGAACTGTCGGCTGCTGATGATTTGCGTATGGCGCAAGTTGCTGAGGATACGCCGGCGGCGGCACCTGCATCTTTGCCCCTGCCAAACCTTTTTCTGCTGTCTCAAGCCAGTTCTTATATTCGCCCAACATATTGGTAACTAACTTTTTATGAAAATCTGTCTTCGGGTCTCTTGCGGCAACATCTTCCGCAATGTTTGACAAGGTTTTAACGGCATTGAAACCGCACGGCGGTGTCCACGGCTCAATGCGTGTGCCGCCCCAAGATGAATTGATTAAGCCAATCGGCACCTTCAATTCGGCATTCAGTTTTTTCCCGAAGAAATAACCGACTGCGCTAAAACCCGGTATGGTCTCGGCATTGCACGGCTGCCAAGTTGGATTGTTCGCAAGTGTATCCTGCGGTTCCTGATTCCACGCCTTGCTGACTTGGAAGAGACGAATGTTTTTGTTTTCGACTTTCGGCAGTTCGTCATTGTATTCTGCGGAGCGGGTCATCGTCCACTCCATGTTTGACTGACCGGAACAGAGCCATACCTCGCCGACGAGAACGTTTTCCAGTTTAATTTCGTTATTTCCTTTTACCGTAAAGGTTTGCGGCTCGGCATTTGCTTTGAGCGGTTTAAGTGTGAGCGACCATTTACCATCATTACCGGCGGTTGCAGTTTCGGTTTGACCGGCAAAGGAAACGGTGATTTTTTCATCGGCGGCCGCCGTTCCCCAGACTGGAACGGGCAGTTCCTGCTGCAAAACCATGTTAGTCGAGAAAATTTCCGGCAGTTTAACATCGGCGGAAACAAAACCGGCGGACAGCATTGCCGCAACAAAAATGAAAAGCAGCAAGAAACATGATTTTTTCATGAAGATTCTCCTAAAGTCGTGAATGGTACAGTGAAGTAATAACATCCGTAATTTTACGGCAAAGCGTGAAAAATTAAAAGTCCCTCTTCTTTTTTATTTGGAAATTCATTATTATCCGCAATTATGGAAAGCGACGAAGCAGTAGTTATCCGAAGTATTGATTTCAGTGAAACGAGCCGCATATTGACTCTGTTCACGAAAAATTTCGGAAAAATCGAAGCAATAGCGAAAGGCGGACGGCGGCTCAAAAGTCCCTTTGAGAATGCTCTTGACTTACTTGCCCGAATTTCTGTAACATTCCTATTGAAGAAAGGTGATGTACTCGATTTACTAACCGAAGCAAAACTTAACAAACGTTTCAATGTTAAACGAAATAATCAAGCCGGTCTGTACGCCGGTTATTATGCTGCCGAATTGGTAAACTTGTTGACGCAGCGGGGTGACCCTTCACCGAATATTTATAACCTGCTGACGGAAACACTTGATGATGCCGAGACCGCAGCGGCGTTGATGAAAACCCTGCTGCACTTTGAAGGACGTTTGCTGGAATATACCGGTCACAAACCTGCACTGCGGTTTTGTACCGAATGTAATAAGGACTGTTGGAACGATGACGAAACGAACAATAGGAAACGCCGAATCGCTTTCGGACTTTGGAGCGGCGGAGTACTTTGCCGCCGATGTGAAACGGAATTGAAAGAAACCGAAAAACAGCATCGGATAACCGTTTCGCCGGAGGCATTAAAACAGTTTGACGAATTGATGAAAGAACAAACCAATTGGAAACAATACGAATTAGACGGCAGCGTCCAAAACGAATTACGAGGATTGATGAATCAATATATCTGCGGACTCGTCGGCAAGAAACCGCGCCTGTTTGATTGGTTTCCCTTCATTATAAAATACAGTATAAATAACAAACGATAACAACGGATATGACTATGATGAAAAGGATTTCAAGCAAGTTTTTTATTTTCGTTTTGTGTCTCGCCTTAATCGGCTGCAGCACGATACATAAGAATGACTCCGACAACATGATTCTCGGTCAAAGTCCGTATTCTTCAGGTAAGTCATCATCTCCGATGCTATCCGGCGTTATTACCAAGGAAAATAAAGATGGGACTACAACTGTTGTTGCATTATCTCCGGTGGCGTTAGACGATATTATACGTCCTCCGGCATCACCGCAACGGGCACCGTTTCCGGTACCGGAAGAGGCAGTGGGGCAACTCGGTTCGTCTTCACCGATTTTGTCACCGTCATTCGGACAAGTACAAGACGACCCTTGGGCACATGTTGCTGGCAGCAATGCTGGCAATCATCATTTTGGCGGCGGTTTCGGCGAAAGCGGGTTCGGCAACAATGCGGTTTCGCTTGATAAAGCGGCAAAACTGGAAGAAGAACGGCTGTTGAAAATCGAAAAGGAACAGGAAAAATTGAGAGCGGAACAACTCGCCGCTGCTTCACAAACGAAGCCGCATCTTCAACCGCTGCCGAAGTGGAATGGTCCGTTTGAAAATCAGAGTTCGCAAGAAACAACGGAACGGGATATCATTCGGCAAGCGAGTCATTCGGAAATCAATCCGCGGCAATTCGTTGACAACACGCCGGTTTTCGATTGGGAAAAAGAGAACGAAAAAGGTTTCGATTGGTCGGTTCTCGACCCGGTAAATTTCTTTACTAAAGTCCGCGACTGGATGGGAATGGGACCTGACGAAAAGAAGGCAAACGCCGCTATGAAAAAAGGACGGGAACTGCTGCTGCAAACACCGGATTTGAAGAACGAAAAACTAGTGCTGGAGGCGGCGAAACAATTCAAAGAAGCGGCGCGGCGCGCACCGGATTCTGTAATCGAAGAGGACGCTCTGCACTTGGCTGGCGAATGTTATTTCTTCGCCGATAAATATGCCAGTGCGTTGACAATGTATCAGAAGTTAACGATAAAGTATCACCATTCAAAGCATATTGATAATGCGGTACGCCGTCTTTTCAAGATTGCCCGATATTGGGAAGCAGAAGACCGGCGCGGTGCGTCTTCGGTGAACATGACCGATAAAACACGTCCGACTTTTGATACCTTCGGTTATGCTAAAAAAGCATACGAGACCATTTACATTAATGACCCAAACGGACCTGTATCCGATGATGCGGTGATGGCGTTGGCTTGCGCATATCTTGCAAAGGGACGTTATCAAGGCGATGTTTGTTTTGAAAAAGCGGCGTACTATTTTCAGTTTCTCCGTGAAAATTATCCGTTGAGCAAACACATTGCGAAGGCGCACGAGTATGAATTGACTGCGCGTTCACGTGCTTATCTTGGGGCTGACTACAACGGAAAGACCTTAGACGAAGCGGGAAAACTTGCCGACGTAACACTGCGTCAATTCAATGCCGAGTTGGGAACTGAAGAGAAAAGGGAAGTCCTCGCATTGAAAGAAGAACTTATCGTCAAGCAGGCAGAACGGGAATGGACGCTGGGGCAATACTACGACAAGAAAAAGTATTATCGTTCAGCGATTCTGTATTACGAAAAACTGCTCGACAAATATCCGCAGACAGAGTTTGCCGAAAAAGCAAGGAATCGGCTTGAGAAAATAAAAGACAAGCCGCCGGAACCCGACCAATTTAGTTATATCCGCTGGATGCTGCCGAAGAAGAAAGAAACGCAGGGAAAATAATGAATCGAATTGTCTGTGTTTTCGTTGTAATGCTTCTGCTTGTTTGCAGCGGCTGTCTGGGCTTGCGTTATCAAGTTGGAACGAAGACCTTGTTCGGACAAGATGTGGAGACGGTTTATGTGTCCATGTTCAAGACGGACGGCATTAGACGTGACTTCGGCGAGCGTTTAACAGAAGCGGTATGCAAACGGATAGAAGCGCGGTCGCCGTATAAAGTTGTGGGAAAAGCCGGTGCGGACAGTATTCTTGAAGGCGAAATTGTCAAGTACACTAAACGGACGAAGATAACTGCGCCGACCGATGACCCGCGGCAACTCGCAATGAATCTGTCGGTGAATGTCCGCTGGAAAGACCGCCGGGACCGCACTATTCGCGAGATTGACGATATACCGCTTGACCTTTCGTGGAATGATGCCGATGGAATGATTAACGCTACTGTCTTGCTAACACCGGAATTCGGTCAATCGGAAACGACAGCAGAACAGCGTTTGATTGATACGATTGCCGACCAGATTGTCGGTATGATGGAAATGCCTTGGTAAAAATCCAGTCCGCTAACAAGTTTGTCACAATTTTCCAAATTTTCCACAAAAGAGCGAATAGAGGTTTTTTTTCTTCGTATTATAATTATCGAGTATCCTTTTTTCCCTTTTACCCGGAGGTACATAATGTCCGAAATTAAATCGTCCGCCCTTTCCCTTTTCGTCCACTGCC
>WRCR01000244.1 GCA_009783865.1 Planctomycetaceae bacterium
CAGCGGCAGTATTTGGAGCGGTATCTTGCTTCGGGGTTTCTGGAGGTTTATCATAGATATTTGGTACACAAAGACCATAAGTGTCCGGTTCTGCTGAAGGCGTATCCGGTTCTATGGAAGAAGGTACCGAAAAGTCCAGCCCTTTTAATTTACTTGCCGATGATTGTTTGCCGTCTTCGGATTCGACAATCGTATCCGGCTTGATACAACCGGTTGCCGCAAGACGTTTTACTTGCGATGCCGATACAGGTCCGACTTTTCGTCTGTCTTCGTAAAAAAAGAAATTTGCCATCGGTAATACTCCAAAAGGTTAAATTTTGAGACAACAGCACGCAAGGAACCAAAGAAAAAACGAAAGAAGAGCCGGAGTACCGACTAAATAACGAGTACCCTTCCCCTCAAATTACCTGTTTTGTTGCTCACTTTTCTCATATCCTGATTATAATGGTGATTAAACAAATAACCCGCAATCATTCGCATGGTGATGCTATATCACTTTTTTCGGGAATTGCAAGAAGTATGAAAAATTTTTTTGCTAAACGCTAACATCGCTTGCGCAATGCCCCAAAAGCGCGGCAACTCTTGAAATCCATTCCGATTTTAGGATAATAACCGAACCGTGTCCGAAAATTTCGTTTCATTTCACTTTTACTGAAACACCAACTATGATAAGACAACTGTTCCCAGCCCTTTTGATTTGTTCCCTGCTCGTTTCGTATCCTGCTGCAACAGCACAGGAAACACCGGCGGAAATACCCGATTTCCTTGTTGAAGTTCTCAAAAACGACGGTTCGCCGCTGCTGGACAAAGAGAAGGAAAAAATAAAAATTACTGTAACCGGAGACGGAAAAAATAAAAACCGCTATCGCATTGAATCACCACTGTTAAAATCCGGCGAGGTCTCCGTCGGTTTCCAATTCACTAAAGAACAGCATCTGCCCGCTGCCAAAGTCACCGAAAAAAGCGTTTCTTTCAATGACAAAAAGAAGACGACTGTAACGTGGTCGAAAGACGCTAAATTCGTTGCTCCTAAACCGAAAAAGAAACTTAACATCATGCTTGCAGAATACGGTGCTGATGGAAAATGGATGGACATAACCGCTCTCGTGAAAAAATCGCAAATCGGCGACTCGCTGGCTTTCCGCATTACAAACACGGCTGTTGGAAAAGACCCCGTTCCCGGTGTCGTCAAATCAATGATGCTAACGTACTCGTTGATCGATAAAGATGACGAGGAAGAATTTTTGAAAGAATATACCGAAAACGCATTAGTACGGGTTCAGTTTAACGAAAAAGAACAGTACTTCCGTTTCGTTGTGAAAGATACTGACGTATTTGAATTCAATGTTATTACTCAATAGGAGATGCCGATGATAGACGCTGTCTTTACACCGCCGAGTTCTCAAAGTATTGCAAAAAGAGCATTTATTTGCGCCGCCTTGACGCACGGTACTACTGTGCTGGAAGGTTCGTTTTACGCACAAGACCTTCAGGTAATGGTCAACGCTCTCCGGCAAATCGGTTTGAAAACACGCCAGAATTCCAAGCACGGACAAATTGAAATTGACGGCAAAGACGGCGTTTTTCCAGTCGATGAAGAATATATCGATGTCGAAAACAGCACGCTCACCGTCAATTTTCTGACGGCAGTGTTAGCGTTTTCCCGCGGCATTTACCGCATCAACGGTGATAAACGCGTGCAGCAGTTTCCAATGGGCGACTTGCTTTACGCTCTTAATCAACTCGGTGCGGATGTCCGAAGCGAAAACGCTTACGATACGCTGCCGTTCATCATTGAAGGAATCAAAGACCGAAGTGGAGTTAGTCCGTCTTCATCGAAATATGGAATCAATTCGCTAATGCAGGGCGGCGAAAAACGATACGCCGCATTGACCGGCACAATTTCGAGTCAATATGCAAGCGGAATGCTTCTTGCGTCGCCGCTTGCCGCAAAAAATTGTCCGGTCGAGTTGCACATTGTCAATCAGTTAAGTTGCGACCCCTACGTTTCAATGACGCTCGATGTGATGGCAAAGTTCGGACTCGATGTACCGATTAAAGCACATTCGGACGAAAATTTGCTGTTCTCCCGCGGAACAACTTATGTTATACCGCAGGGTGCAGCATACAAGCCGCAAACGATTCAAGTCGAACCGGATGCCATACTGTCAAACTACGTCTTTGCCGCCGCTGCAATCGCCGGCGGAAGAGCGGTCGTCAAGGACTTAACTTCAAGGAGTATCCAAAAGGAACACGAATTCGTTTATTGTCTCCAGCGGATGGGCTGCAATGTTTCTTACGAAGACAACTCGGTTGTCGTTTCCCGTCCTGAACGGGCAATGCTTCGCGGGATTTCCGTTGATATGTTCGACATGACGGACTCCATTCACGCCTTTGCGGTCTGCGCTATGTTTGCCGCATCGCCGTCAAGGGTTTCCAACATCGGTCATATTCGCCGAAGACATCCCGACCGAATCCCGCGCTTGATTTCCGAACTGCGGAAATTCGGGGCGAACATCAATGAATTCGAAGACGGCTTTTTGATAATCCCGACAAAACATTTATATGCAGCAAAAATAGAAGCAGACGGCGATGCCGCACTGGCAATGGGACTAGGACTGCTCGGTTTGCGCCTTGATGGGGTCTCGATTGACGATACCGACTGTGTTGAACGGGCATATCCCAACTTTTTTGAAAGCATAGGTTTGAAGTATTAACGCTGCCGTGAAAAAATTCATTTTTAACATAAAAGCACTCCGCGAATATCTTGACAACGAAATCAGTCCGCTCAACGCTCTTTGTCTGCGGAAAGCGAACCGGCAAGTAATGATAGGTTCTTTTATATCCTACGTTTTCCTTCTTTTTATAAATACTGTTATCCTTTTCTGTATCCTTCCTGAGTGGGATTTGAACGTTTGTTTTACCTGTACGTTTTTCTTCGTTGGGATATTCGCAGAATTTCTTGCGGTCTGCAATGCTAATCCCTTGTGTTTGCAAGACGACCCGCCATATAGAGGAGACGAAACACTTCGTCTGATACCAATACCTTTTTTAGACAGATTCCATGCGTGTTTTCTGATGCCCCTCTTTCTTGGACTATCCATTTTCGGTTTAACGCTGCCGTTTGTTATCTTAACTGTTATTGTCGATTGGAATAATGCGGTGCTTCTTTTCATTCCGCTTGCGCAACTTGGTTTGTTGTATGCTGCACTGCTTTTGACACCTATATTTGGCTGCCTCTCTCCCATCTTCCGAAAACCATGGGAAAGGTTACTTCATACTCTAAGTTTTTTGGGTATTGCCGCTACACTGTTTGTTGCTTTTCATTATCTTGACTGTCAAACTTTCCGCTCAATACAAAAGATGAATAGACAGCCGCCGGATGCACCGGTTATATTTATCTCGGCAGCGGTTATGTCAGCGTTGTTTTTTCAGCATGTTTGGTCGGCAATATCGTATTTTCTGATACGGTATTATCTGACGCATCCCCGATTGCGATTCCTGAAGGTTCTCGGCATCAATCTTGCGGTACATGTCTCGATGTTTCTGCTAATTTTGATTACCGCCGCTGTGCTGCTTTTGTTTTATTGAAAAATTATTTACTGCGTCAAAGAGGCGGGCGGCTTCAGCCCCCGCAATACCCGCAACATTACGCTCTTTTACTTCAGCCGGAGTACCGGTATAATGACATGTCGTTCCTAAAGTTTCGTATGAACTTTTTATTCCGCCCCTAAAATTCAGAATGCCGAAAAATTCGCCGCTCTTTGATTACGCTGCCAAACAAACCGAAAAAACGCAGGAACAAACTCCGAATAAAACCGCTTCGCCGATTATTCTCTCGATAAGCGAATTAACGCAGAAAATCAAAGGAACGCTGGAAAACACTTTTCAAAACGTCTGGGTTTGCGGGCAGGTTTCCAACATTACACATCATTCCAGCGGTCATATTTATTTGACGCTCAAGGACAACGGTGCACAAATTCCGGCAACTGTTTGGCGGACAACCGCCGCCCGGACGCGCTTCAAATTGAAGACCGGCATGGAAGTTGTTTGCCGCGGCGACTTAAACGTCTATCCGCCGCAGGGAAAATATCAGTTTAACGTCAGCGAAATTAATCCGAAAGGCATCGGCGAATTGGAATTAGCGTTTCGGCAACTTCACGAAAAACTTTCTGCCGAAGGATTATTCGATGCCGCCCGAAAAAAATCGCTGCCGCAAACGATACGTCGCGTTGCCGTTCTGACAAGCGAAACCGGAGCGGCGGTGCGGGATTTTTTACAGGTTCTCGGCAGAAGAACGCAGCGGATTGACGTTCTGCTCATTCCGGTGCCGGTTCAAGGAGACGGCGCAGCGGCAATCATCGCCGAAGGAATCAAAGCCGTAAATCGACTGCAAAAAAGTTGTTATTTCGGAGACCGCAGAATCGACTGCCTTGCTGTTGTTCGCGGCGGCGGCAGTGACGAAGACCTTTGGGCATTCAACGAGGAAGTCCTTGTCAGGGCGGTTGCCGTTTCGGAAATACCGGTCGTTTCCGGTGTAGGACACGAAGTTGACATTTCACTGTGCGACTTGGCAGCCGATGTGCGCGCTTTGACTCCGAGTGAAGCGGCTGAACGGATTGCGAAGCCGGATGCCGAACTGTGGAATGCTCTCGCTCAAGTCCGCCGCCGATTTGATAATTCCCTTGAAAGGGTTTTACATCTCGGCAGAGAACGTGTTCGATTTTTCTGCAATCATCCTGTTTTCAAAAAGCCGATGCGTCTTATCGAAGACCGCTGCCGAAAAATTGATACTTTCGAGGAACGTCTTGAGCGGCAGATTGACCGAAAACTGCAAACGACAAGACAGCAACTTGCGAAAACAGCGGGTGAGTTGCAGGCGTTGAGTCCTTTGAATGTTTTGGCGCGGGGATTTTCGCTGACGCAGACCGCCGACGGGCAGTTGTTGCGAAGTGCCGAAAAAGTGCAGACCGGCGATTTGATTTTTACGGTTCTTTTGGACGGCAAAGTCCGCAGTGTCGTACAAAATTAAGACGCAGAATAAAAACATTTAGCCGGTACTCCGGCTACGACATCACGATGCTTTGTTTTTCAAAGTCGAACATTGCAACTTTGTTTTCACGGTGCGAAAGAACCCCCATCGACAGCGGGGCTTGAACCTTCACTCCGATTGAAATCGGACACATCACCTCTTGCCGCGTCTTGACACATTCCAGCAGGTTTTTCCAAAGTTTCGATGTATCGCCGTTGCCCGCCCAAGGAATTATTATCTCCGGCTTGCTGGCATCTTCCTTTCCGTTCACCCAAGGAACGATGCGGACTCCGCCGTATTTGGATGCATCGGAACGTCCTTGAATCATTCCCCAGATAATAACGCCGTCTGTTCCGCGAATTACCGTGTCCTTTCCGTAGTAGTTGGAAAGCGAATTCGTCATCACAACGCTTGGTCCGCCTTTGTAGTCGGCAATGATGTTGCACTGGTCGGGAACTTCCCGCGGCGGAGACGGATAATGAAACAAACCGCCGCCGCCGAAAACACGCACCGGATAATCCAAACCCAAAAGTGCGAAAATCGGCGTATAAGTGTGGACTAACAAGTCCGTTGACGGACCGCTGGCGTAATCCCAATAGAGCCGCCATTGAAAAAATCGGGAAATATCAAAGGGACGTTTTTCGTCCGGCGAATGTTTCACGAACCGTTCCCAATTCAAGTCCGGTCCGGCTTTCGCATTGGGGTCGGGAATGTGCATCGTTTCACCCCAGTCGCCGCGCCGAAAATACCCGCATTCGATTTGCATCGGCTTGCCGATGACTCCTTCTTTGATTAGTTTAGCAATTTGCGGATAATTGTCGTCCGCCATGTGCTGTGTTCCAACTTGTACGAGTCTGCCTTTTGCCTTTGCGGTCTTTTCGATTTCTTTGGCGACTTCAAACTGCGTCCAATGAACGAGCGGCTTTTCGCAGAAAACATCTTTGCCAGCGTTTATCGCATCAATCGCTTGATAAGCATGATGATGGTCAGGCGAAGCGATACAAACGACATCGACATTTTTATCCTGCAAGAGTTCTTCGTGCAGGTCATACATTTTGGTATCACCGGTTTTCTTTGATGCCGTAGCGAGGCGCGGACGATAAACGTCCTGCACGGCAACCGGCTGTGCTATACCGGCTTCTTTGAATTTGTTGATGATGCCCAGATGGGCATTGCAGCGTCCGCCGGTACCGATGAAACCGACTCCGATGCGGTCATTTGCGCCTTTTGATTCTTGGGCAATGATATAAGGTGCGGCAATAGCAGCGGCGGTCAGCGCACTGCTTTGGGAAAGAAACTGACGGCGGGAAGAATTGGTCATAACATACTCCAGCGGATAAAAAACACGGAAAAAACAATAACGTGATTATAACAGCGGCA
>WRCR01000245.1 GCA_009783865.1 Planctomycetaceae bacterium
AGATATTCACTGTTGTTCTGGTCTTTCTGAACATTTTCCGCCGCATAAGCCAAGGAACGCCGCAGTTTTTCCGGCGAATCCTGCTCACAGAGTGCTAATGCCAGTCCATTCTTATTTTGGGCTTCCAACGGGTCGGCAAGCAGAAGTTCCTCGAACAACTTCTCCGCCGTCGGGTAATCGTCCAAATACAGTGCTATGGTCGCACGCAACCGCTTGACCGAAGGAGAATTAGGGTCTTCCGCCAAAAGTTTTTCGGCGAGTTGTTTCGCCTCTTCAAGCCGGTCGTCATTAACCCTTGCTTGTATCGAGAGAGCAAGCACCTCCTTTGAATTAGGAAAGGCAGTCAATGCTGCTTCGAGTGACTTTCCGGCATTTTCCTTGTCCCCGCGCAGGAGATAGAGTTGTGACATCACTGCATCGGCTGGAAGACCTTTTTTCTCTGACCCGGCATCCAATTTGTCTGCCTCGATGAAAATCTTTTTCGCTTCGTCATCCTTTTTTTGCTGGAAAACGGCAATGCCTTTTTTTCGCAGCAATTCGGGAGTTGGTTCATCGGCTTCGATTTGCTGATTGACACTTTCCTCCATTTCCTGCCAACGCTGCCTTGCTTCGTATAATTCGGTCACCACACGGCGGAGCGAGCGGGACAGGTTCTTCTTTCTCGCCGGATTTAGCGTGTATGCCTTGACTTTATCTGCCGCCTGATAGAGCAATGTCTCCGCCGCCGTCAGCGAACCCTGCCGCAGGGAAATTTCTGCAAGCAGAAGAAATGCTTCGGGGTCTTCGGGGACTTCTTCGGTGCCCATTTCGAGATTGGCTTTAACGGCATTGCCCAAATTGGACTTGGCGAACCATTGGGCTAATATGATGCGCGGCGGAACAAGTTCGGGATGTTTAGCGTAAAGCGATTTGAGTATCTCCAGCGTATCGGCAAATCGTGAGGCATTGAAAGCAGCAACGGCTTTTTCGAGTTCCGCTTTGACTTCGGGACTTGTCTGATTCGCTAGCGGGTCGGTCTCGTTTTGCGCAAGTACACAAAAACAAGAAAACAAGAAGAAAACTAAAAACGGAAAAACTTTGGTTATCGCAGACATTTGTAAGGGGGAGATAGGAATAAAAGGAATTTACGGACATTAACAATCACGGGATATGGAACGATACCACCCCCTATTTAATAATTATACGCTAAAAAGCGGAATTTGCCAAGATAATAATCAGTCCGACTGCAAGTTTTTTACGAGCGGCGGGCATACGCCAGCCGGTGAAACTGCCGATTGGTATGGCGGAACTTGCATTGCGCGAAGATATCCATACAACTATCCGGGAATACGCACTTGACATTAGGCAGACCGCCGCCAATCTCGTGGAAATTATCAACGACATTTTGGACTTTTCAAAGATAGAAAACGGGAAAGCGGATTTAGTTCAATGTGAATATACACTTTCTTCTCTGATAATATCCGTTTTGAGCAGCAAGAGAGCCGGAGTACCGGATAAATTGAAAAACAATAGGAACACGGTTTAATCCGTGTTGACTCGCCCCGAACCTTTGGCGTTGATAATCCGATTGCCGTCCTGCAATATCTGAAACGGCTGTTCTTCCGGCACGTCAACTGCTTCCAATCCGGTTGCCGTGACTTTTAGCGGGAACGGAGCAGCATAACGTCTCTTGCCGTCTGATACAATCGTCAACGAATCAATTTTGCCTTCCAACACTGTCCGTAAGGAAAACAAAGAACACGGATTAACTTTCCAAGACCGGCGTTCTTGTCCGGCAATGTCAAATCTTGCGGGAACACAGCCGGCATTGACATCACCGCCGGGATACTGCATCATCTCCGCTGTTCGGCAAATCCCCAGCGCAACTTTGTTCCACTCAAAGGTCTTGTCATGTTTGGAAAGCAAGTGGAGAGCATAAGCATAAACGATGCCCGTCTGCGGATGCGCAACACCGAAAGAAAGCGGCAGTTGCCGGTTTTCTCCGCCCAATCTCGGTATTGCCGCATAGAGCATGATGCGGTCGGTTTCACTGTTTTCGCCGCCGTGAAGATACACGAAAGGCAGTCCCATTGCTGCAAAACGGTTGGCAAGTTTAAGATATTCCTTATCTCCCGAAAATTCATAAGCCCAAACGGCAAGCCAAGTTGCGGATGCTGCGGAATACAAGTCGGGAGTATGCAGCGGATTCTCACGGAAAAAGCCGCCGCGGGGAACATCGTAAGACGAAAGATAAGCCAATGCTTTCTTAACCGCTTCAAAATATACTGTATCGCCGGTCAGCCGAACATATTCCATTATTCCCAAAGCCCAAACGGCGGTGACTCCGAAGGAACTAATACACTGCTCAACTTCGGAAAATCTCGTCCGATAAAAAAATGAACCGTCAGGATTCTGTGCCGACAAATAGGACTCCGCAGTGCTTCTGCGTTCCTTTCCGTATTGTTCCGCTTTTCCGAGCAGGAAAAACGAAGTATCGTTGGCAATATCACTGCCGCCGGAAACAAGGTTTTTCATAGCCGGTATTTTTCCGTTCAAGCGAAAAAGTACGGATAAAACATCGGCAAAGGGTTTACGCTGCCAATCCGGTTCCGCTGCATAGCCCCAACTGTGTCCGTCTTCTCCCTGCACGGAAATCATCAATGCTTTACGGCAAAGTGCTGCGGCTTCCTCTTCCGTCCTGACTTGCGGCGGCGGGTCAGGAAAAGGGTGTTCCGAAAAATACTTATGCAAAATTGAAACCGCAACCGGTTGAGACGACGGAGGAAACGGCGGTAAAACATCAAGAGCAGCGGCAATTTTCGTTCCGCGCAATGATAACCAATGTTCGTCAGTAAAATCGCGCCGATTCGGAGAAGAGAAAACCGGCTGCAAGGCGGCATCAGCCCAATGAAGCAGTACCGCTGCTTTTTCCGTTGCGAAAAACGAAAAGGGACTCGTAATCCAATCAACCGGCGGAACAGAACGTTCATTGTACGGCTCAATCAGAGTAATCGGAGATGAACTGACATCGCCCTTGCCGAGAAATTCAACGCCCGGCAAAACACCGCTCTGCAAAGTTCCCAAAAGCCGAACAACGGGACCTTCCAAGATTGTGTCTTGTTTCTCACTATTCGTGTTTTCGATAAAGAACCGAACACGTCCTTTTTCATTTCGGATTTCAAGAGTTACATCGTCAGATTCAAACAACAATTCCCTGCTGCCGTCTGCCGTCTGCTCTTTCAATTTGAATTTCGGAACGACTCCGTTTCGGTGAACAAGCGGAGCGATGATTACAACCGTATTGTCTTTCTGCCGAATTCTTGCGGAGCGGGCATCTTCAGCAACGTCAATGAACCAATCGTCTGCCAGCGGCAGCGTGTGTTCTTTCGTCAGTTCGGATTTATTTTCGCCTCTATAACGGAAAACCGGAAATGAGACCGGCGAAAAATCATTGGGCATCAGCGTTAAAACGGCAGCGTCCAGAAGTCCTTCGGAATCAACCGGCACGGCAAAGTCAATCGTCTTGCGGGCTGGAATAATGATTTCGCTGATTTTTTCAAACGGCGGCGGAATAACCTTTGGCGGTTCGTCTTCGTCGTCTTTCGGCGGCTCTTTTATTTCCGTTTTAATTCCGTACCAAAATTCGTACTTCGGTGTGTCGTCTTTTTGCGGTTCTTTTTCTTTGCGGTACAGGTTATCCGCTTTCACCGTAAGGGGAATCGTTAAATCGTTATAAACGGTGAGACGAAACATTCGCCGCTCTTTGTCGTCCGCTGTTAAGACATAGTCCTCGACTTTTTGCAGCAACAACGGATGCGGTCTGCGGCGATAAGCGGTCATCGAAGCAATTTCCCAGTATCCTTCGGCAGTACTGAAGCGCATCGACATACCGGCCAGCCGGTCTGCAACCTGCATAGTGAATTCGTAATCGTGCCATTCACCATCATTGATTAATGTGTGAACGACTTTCTTGTCGTCACTGCGGCGCGGCGAACCGGCAGTAGTCCAGTATAATGATACAGCGGACTCTTTTCGGGTTCGGAGACGGACAACAACACGAATTTGTCCGCCCATTCGGTTTGACAAACGGAGAATTGACGGTTCAACGCCGGTCGCCGTTACGCAAAGATTGCCGCTTTTCAAGGTCAATTTACAGTTTTTTTCTTCCTGCCAGCCGCCGGAATTTGCTTCGTACGTTGTCTTGAGCAGGAATTGCTCAATTTCCTGTGCGAAGGTGAAATCGGTGAAAAAGATAATAACCGTGAAATAAAATAAAATGTTTCGCATTGTTATTGTGCCGCAGCCCTTCGGCTTGCATTTATTATTTTACACTATTTCTTTTTCAATTACACGTATTGATTCCCAAACCTTGCTGCGGTAGCGCAGTCCGAAAACAACAAGATACACGAAAACCGATGCCGTGAGAACACTCCAGCACCAGATAATTCCCAAATCGAAAAACCGGACACCGGCATAACACAACGCCGGACAAAGCGGTGCAAGTACCAGCATCACCGCTGCTATAAAATGGGTATCGCCTGCTCCACGCAGTGTCGAACAATAGATAATTGTAGCACCATCGAAACAAAGATAAAGAGCAATAAACAGCAGCAGCGTTATTGTCAATCCGTGAATCTTCGCAAAGTCCTCCGGCGATGAAAACGAAGCAAATGGCTGGAGAAGCACATCGGGTATCGCCCAAAACAGCAGCGAAAAGAAAGCAGAATATACAACTCCGAAAACCATTGCCGTCATTGTCGCCCTTCTTGCAAGTTCGGGGCGGTTTGCTCCCAACTGATTGCCAGCCATACTGGTAACGACAATTCCGATGCCGACCAGCGGAATGAAGGTCAGCGAATTCATCGTGAAGGCGAGCGTGGTTGCGTTGCGTTCAATTTCGCCGAGTCCGCCGATAATCAAGATGAATGCCGTGAACGAAATTGTATCGACAAAAGTGTAAAAACCGGCGGGAATTCCGTAATAGAACAGTCGTCCCATCTGCGGCAAATCCAATTTCATTTCGGCGAGAACGCCGAATTGCTTTGTTTTTCTATCCGCAAGAAATATCAAAATCAGATAGATAAGAAAGCGAATCCATTGTGAAAAGGCGGTCGTGACTGCTGCGCCGGCTAATCCCCATTCGGGAAAGCCGAGTTTGCCGAAAATCAGTACATAGTCGAGAAATATGTTGAGCAAAACGCAGAAGACGTTGTTGTACATCTCCGGTTTCATGGTGCCGCGTCCGCGGAAAAAAGATGCTGCCGCTTCTCCGCTGATGGTGCCGGTGCAGCCCCAAAGTATCCAGTAGAAATAGGTTGATTCCAACTCTATGAGTTCGGCATCGTGTCCGAACAGCCCGAAGAGTTTCACCAGATGCGGATACAGCAGGAAAAGAAACGGCATTGCGATAAGACCGAGCCAAATACCCTGCCAAACGATGCTGGAAACCCGGTGATATTTTCCGCTGCCGTTGTATTGGGCAACAAAGGCGGTTGCGTATGCCGCAAGATGAGCGGGGACAGCAACTATTGACCAATAGAGCATACCGCCCTGCATTGAAGCGGTCATTGCGTCTGCGCTGTACCACATCAAAAACATTCGGTCGGTAAATATCATTATTGAGATTGACCCGCCGGATATAATAATGGGGATTGCCTGCCGCAGTACATCGAAGCCGCCGCAGGGACGCGTCCACCAATTTGATTCTTCGTTTGCGACCATAAAATAATTCGGAAAAATGAAATGTTAATTCTATCCTATCTTTGTAAAACGTCAAATCGCAATTTGTGCGGCATGGTACGCAGTCCGATTGCATGTCTTTTTATGTTCATTCGTTTAGCGTGCGGTTCAACGAACCGCCGCGGCGGCTGCGGCGAAAAGAAGCGGCGAAGAACGGAACCGTCAATGATGTACGCTACCTTATCAACAACGGGGCAGATGTAAATGCAAAAGGTTATGACGGCAAAACAGCACTTGACATTGCAGTGAATGAAGGGCAGAGCGAAGTAGCGAAGTATCTGAGGAGCGTAGGAGCGAAGTGAGCTGGCGGCAGGGAGCGGTTTTAGTTTCTTGATGCTCCTAACAACCGCGTTTCGATGAGGTTCAATGAGCGGGAGACAGTTTCCCGCTTTCGCTTTACACTATAACTGTTTGACTTCCTCAATGGACATTTCCGCACTTTCAGCAATAACGTCCAGTGCAATTCCCAACCGTTTCATATTGCGGGCGATTTCAAAGGAACGCTCGTCCCTTCCTTCGGCTCTTCCTTTTTCTATTCCTTTTCGGGTTGCGTTTCTCATCGTAGCGGCGTAGTCCATACGCCACATCTCGTGCTTGTCGTACTCCATCCTCGCCTGCTCATCAGCGGACAACTGTTTTACGACCGCAACCACTTCTCCAAACACCGGCTTCTTTTTCGCTATCAT
>WRCR01000246.1 GCA_009783865.1 Planctomycetaceae bacterium
TCCTTCGTAAGGGCGGCTGCCGCTCGGTCCACATAGGCGGCGGGGAACCCTTCCTGGATTTTGAAAGACTCCTCATGGTGATCCGCAAGCTCATCCGGGCAGGTATCACCGTTGAATATATTGAGACCAATGCATACTGGGCCGCTGATCTTTCCTCACAGAAACAGACCACGGAAATTCTGAAAAAGCTTGTGGCCGAAGGGGCGGATACTCTCTGCATTTCGATCGATCCCTTTCACGCAGAATATGTTCCTTACGGCGCGCCTCTTGCCCTGGCTGAAATGTGTGAAAAGACAGGTATGAATTATTTTCTCTGGAAACATGAATTTCTGGGCGCACTTTCTCGTCTTGATCCCCAAAAAGCCCATTCCCGTTCAGACATGGAAAAAGTTCTTTCTGAAAAATATCTTTGCAATACCGCCCGCTGTTTTGCGCGCCAAGGCGAAGTCAATCAATTTCAATTCGGCGGTCTCGGTGCTGAAAAGAAAGTTGTCCGGCTTAACATCACGGTGAACCCAGCCCTGTTTATGCATGTAAAATAACGATTCCGCCATTGCGGGCAGTATCACCGGCAGATGTTTGCAGTATTCTGCATAACCGCGGTTTATCCACATCTTCAGATTCGGAGCGGAGAACCATTCCATTACCAAATATGGATTGCGCTGATACCACGCAAACTCGATGATTTTAATCAGTTTCGGGTCGGAGAATTTGGACGCAACGTCGTGTTCCCATTTCAATATCTGCACTTGTTCTTTTTGACGGGTGAATTGGTCGAGCAGTGTTTTTATACCGACGTAAAGATGATTGCGGTCGTCGATTGCCTGCCAAAGCCGGCTTGACTGTCCGGTATTTATCACGTTCAATAAGCGGTAAGGACCTATGTAGTTGATGGAATCTAAACTCATGTTGCTGTTCTTCTGCGGATGTTTCTGCGGTACAAACGTTAGAATGAGTTTAACATATCTACAGCGGTATTTCAATAGGACACAATCCGCAGCGGTTTTGATTTTTCGTCTGTCCCGCTCTTTTTACAAACGGGACACACAGCGGCGCATTTGCCGCAGCCGTTGCATATTTTTTTGTCAACTACGACGACTTTGCGGTATTCCTCTTCCGACCAAACGTACTTTATCGCTTCGTAAGGACATTCTCTGCCGCATATCGTACATTCAGAGTCCTCGTACAGCAAACAATTCGGAAAATCAAACACCGCCGTACCGATTTTATATCTTTCCTTTTCCTCCAATGAAAAATTCCGTATCGCTCCGCTGGGACATACTTCGGAACACTTTCGGCATTCCTTTTCGCAGTAGGAAAGCGTTCCGTCTTCACGCGTAAAAACAGCAACAGGTGTACCATAGGTACCGCCTGAAAGATTTACCCTTTGCAGTAATTTTGTCGGACAGTGTTGAACGCAGGAATTACATCTGGTACAAAGCGCAGGAAACAGCGGTTCATCTTGCGCACCCGGCGGACGAAAAGCAACAAATCGTTTCCTTTCTGGGCGTAATAGGGGTGAATAGAACACAGTATTTATGACGGGCAATCCCAAAACAAAAACCGTCAATAATAATTCTCTGCGGCGTTCTTTTATTATTTCTTCCGATAAGTTATTTGTACTTTTATGAGCAGTTAGTTGCAGCGGCAAGGCGCATAAATCCTGCGTTCCGCCGAGAGGACAGATTTTACCGCACCAGAAAGCCGGCTGTATTATTTCCATAACCAAAAGAAAAACGACAGGAAATAACAAAAACGCAAGCAGCGTACCGTAGCGGTAATCGAAAGTCATATCAGTGAGAAAACCCGATTGAAACAACACAAAAGGGTCAAGCCATAGAAAACTCGCACTGCTTATCAAACAGCCGAGCCAAGTGGTTAGCGCAATTACAATTCCTAACTTCGGGAAAGATCTTCTTCGTGATTTTTTGGAATCACCGGATGACTTCGGTTTCCGCCGTACACAGGAACGTACACACGAAAGACAGAAACCCAGCGGACAAACATAGCGGCAAAGAAACCGCTTGTATAAAAGGCAAACGGCAAGCGCGAGCAACGGCAATACCATACCGGCGGAGAACATCAATGTTCCGGCGTTGACTTGACCGCAAAGCGAACCGACGAAAACAAACGGCGAAGCAACTGCCGGAAACGAACCGACAGCGGGATAGTAGCGTCCCGCTATCGTCAATAAAACGATTGCAAGAAAAACGAGCAATCGGACACTTTTCTTACCCAAGGAATACCTTTTGTTCTAACAGCAGTTTTTTCAAATCGGCATACGGAACATCACGGGCGGTCGTTCCTTTTTGAACGGCAACGGCGGCGGCGCAGCCCGCGGCTTGACCGGTCACCCAGCACGGCGTGATAACACGGACAAGTTCCGACATCCTCGGTTCTGAGGCGGTGCTTCTGCCTGCGGTGAGCAGGTTGTCGACTTTCACCGGTACCATACAGCGGTATGGAATCTGCCATCCGTCATGTTCTCCATTCCACGCACCGCCGATGCCGACAACGTCATCAAACTTCTTTTTGTTCTTTGCGTCTTCCCAAGTTAAATTATGAACGGCTGTCAGAACCCGCGTGACCCGGACACCGAGTTGCGGAGCGGTCTCGACGAGATAGGTTTTTTCATAACCCGGCGTTTTTTGAATTTCCTGCATCTGTTTCCAGATTTGTTTCCGATGATTCAATTCAAGCCGCGTCATTACTTTGACATCAACACCGTTGTCGTCGGGGCCTGCCATGTTGACCCAATTCACACCGGGTATCGGGGTTCCGCCGCCGAGATTGCGGGGACGCTTTGCACCCGGCTCCGGCTTCGCTTTGTCAAGATTGCCGATGCGGTGAACCAAACCGATGTTGTAGATTCGGATTTCGTGGTCGCAGCCGGCGGAAGCGAAAATGTCGCCGTCACCGGTAGTGTCGATAACCTGTTTCGCAATAATCGCCTGCGCTCCCTGCTTCGTTTGAATCACGGCACCGCGGCAGACATTGCCGTCCATGATTGCGTCCAAAGCCCAACTGTGCAGATATACTTCGATGTTCTCTTCGGTAATCATTTCAACGAGAAGATACTTATAGACCTCCGCATCAAGGTCAGGTTCGGAGTTGCGGTAATCGCTGTTGAGATAGCCGAACTTGTTGTCGCCGTAAGACATCTTTTCGAGGCGGTCTAACTGTTCTTCGGTGATTCCTCTTGCGCAGAGTCCTTCAACGTCTTTTGCCCGATGTGATAGGATTTTCAATACCAATCCGCCGGTGATAAGACCGCCGAAGTGATTATATCTTTCGACAAGTGTAACTTTTACACCGGCGCGTGCAGCGGCAATAGCAGCGGCGCAACCGGCAGCACCGCCGCCGACAACGAGTACATCGGTCTCGCTAATTGCCGGTATAGCACTTTCGGGACGGACAACTTTTCCGCCAGCTAATTTGCAGGGCGGAGTATGAAGTCCGTTCACTTTTGTACCGGCGAGCGCGTTAGCCCTTCCGCGGGGATTGGTTTCAGCATTTGCTTCCTGTTGATTAAGCATAACTGAACCGGCAACAGCACCGATGCCCAGTGTTTTCAGCCAATCACGGCGGGATAAATCGGAGTAATTCATAGTTGTAAATTGGTAAAAGGAACGTTTTGTGTAAAATCTACCGACTAGTTTACAATACCCGAAATGAAAAATCAAGAGGGGGAATAAGTTTATCGGCGGCTTAACCCACCCTGCTCAATAAACGAGCAAAATCCGCAGCAACGCCATTCCCAAACCCGCTATGAAAAGAACAAGCGAAGCAACGCCGAGACGAAACGGCAAGTCGGAAACAATGTCAATCCGACCAGTTTCTGAATCAAAAATGAGCGAGGAATACGCAATAAAAGATTGCTCCGGTTTCTCCTCGTTGAAAAAAACGTTGACCGTTTCGTCAAGAACGAAACCGGTACAGTTGTCTTTCAAGGGAATCGTCGGCAGCGTAAGGTCCACCGGCAAAAGTATTATCTTTTTACCATTCCGTCCGACACGAAAACGTTTTACCGGTGCTGTTTCCAATAACCGTATAACACGGTTATGAGCCGACAAACCGTAAAAAGTCGTTAAAACCATTATGACAACGAATATCGAAACGAAAAAAGAGAGAGCACCAAGTCCCGCCCAAATCTGACAGCGTTCATTCGGGTCGTCTATCATCAAGAAATTTGAATCGCCGGAATACCGGAGCAGCGGCACCGTTTGCCCGATGTGAAATCGACCTCTCAACTGATGAATGGGATTACGGCAAAGGATAGTCCTTCCGTCGGCAAGTGTTTGTTCCAATGTGATAATGTCACATCCCGATGTAGCAGGAATGCCGCCCGGAGTTTTTTTTGTACTCGAATCGTCAATCGCAACGATTTTGCCTTCCCCTGCTGGTTCCCAGCGAAGGGGAAGAAATCCGCAGCGAATTTCGTCATTGTTAACCATCATTGCGGCAAACAAGACCAGAAAACCGAAGGCACCAATAAGGGACTTTTGGATAAATCCCGTGTCGCTGGAATAGAACAGTGTGCGTTTCGCTTTGTCGGAAATTGTTCGCGGCGGCAGTCCAAACGGCGGTTCGGTCAAGCGGTGAGCAGTGAGGATTGATTCTCTGTCCGTGTGTTCCAGTTCGTCCAGCAGGATGTTTATGTAATTCTCATGCCGCCGCTTCATTCGGTTGCGGATGATGAAATACGAACCGAAAGCCGTGATGACTACGCCGCCCATCATCATGAACCATCGGAGAAAGCCGATGTCAATCGGTGAAAACAAAAAATTGAGTATTGCCATGACCGGTACGCACAACATTAAGCCCCAAACGGAAAAAACTTCCTTGTCTCTGAACAACCGGTAATGTATTATTGCGAACTGCAATTTCCGTTGCAGGTTCTGGAGCGGTGAGCGGTCGAAACCGTCAGGCAGCAGAACAAGCAGTTTCGAGAGGAACGGAAGCAGGTTTTCCCGTTCCGCTTGAATCCATTCGACCGTGTTGGACTCGGTATGAACGACGAGTTTGCTTCGCATATTCCCAAATTTTGTCTCAAAATCCAGCACTGACACCCACGGAACGAAAATGCGGCGGTCTTTTGCCGTGCGAATTAGCAAACCGTCTTTGAATACAATCCAGCGAGATGGGACGTAATTGTCCCGTTGCAATATAAACGCAAAAATCACTGGAAATAAAGCACACTCGCAGAGTATTATGCCCATTGGTTTATCGCCGGACCAAATTAGATAACAACCGGCAGCGGACATCAAGCCGGCGGCAATCCAGAGCAACCGGATTACCCAACAGCAGGCGGTGAACTGTCGGCGGGCGGTGTTTGCGGTGTGCTTGAGCGGTTCGCCGATTTGGACAAAGCGGCGATGCTTCAGCAGTACCAGCAGAAGCCGCTGGAAGTGAAGCCGATATTGGAGGTCGAGGCGTTCGTTCATTGTTTGATGTACCTCTTGCAGGTTTATTTGTATTGTGCCTCAAGCAGCGAAAAATATCAAGAGTTTGGGTGTAAAGTTTGGCGGGAGGGTGGCTTTGCTTTCAAAAGCGTTGCTTTAAATACTGGTTTTTGATAGAATAAAAACGGTATAATAACGGTTGCTGGGTTGGTTCCTTTTTCCTTAACTAATTGTGGAGTATCTGATGTCAGAAAAAATCAATCGCCGTAGTTTTGTCAAATCGACCGTTCTTGGTGCGTCCATGGCGACCGCAGCCGGAATGCCTGCTTTCACCGGCAGTGTATATGGAAACGATGCGCTGCCGCCGCTTCAAAAGAAACGGGAAATCCCGACCGGTACTATTGCCGGTGTCACGTTCAGCCGCATGATGCTCGGCGGAAATCTGCTGACGCATTACAGCCATTCCCGTGATTTGCGGTACGTCAACAATCTTGCGGCGCACTATAACACGGCGGAAAAAGTTCAGGAAACAATGCGGACCGCCGAAGAATTCGGCATCAACACGGTCTCCATTCATACCGGCAAAGGCGTTCTTGCCGGTATTAAAAAATACAGAGAACGCGGCGGTACCATAAAGGTTATTATATGTTCCATTGCCCCGATTAAAGAAGACATGGAAGAATATACCCAATCGTGTCAAGAGTGTATTGATGCCGGCGTGGACGCACTTTATCTCTGGGGCTGTCATGCGGATGCGCTGATAGACGAAAAGCCGCGTCCAAATGCCGGCGGCGCACCTTGGGGACGTTCCGACCTTATCAAAAAGGCGGTCAATACGATGAAGTCCTTCGGCGTTCCTGTCGGTGTCGCTGCGCATCATATTGAAGTCATCGAGTTTTGTGAACGGGAAGGAATTAAAAACGACTTTTATCTCAAGACGTTCCACCACAAGAA
>WRCR01000247.1 GCA_009783865.1 Planctomycetaceae bacterium
CTCCATTGATGTCAACAGCAATTACTTGCGAACCGTTACCGCCGATAAACTCGACCGCATCGCCGCTTAAGAATTGTGTTGTACCTTCTAATTTGCCTTCCGCACGATTGGTACCAATCCAATTATGAGCGGTCTGATTCCAAACTTTACTGGTGCTGTCATTGTCCCATTGTGTCAAACCGACAATTGGTGCCGTTATATCCACTGCTAGTATCTTTGTACTGTCATTGTAAGTTAAGACGGCAAGATTCTGCCGCATTGCCCGCACATCAACGCCGTCAAACAGCACCGTCATTTTGCCGAGCGATGCCGCAGTAAAACCGTCTCGTAAATATGCAAGATTGAAAGTCCGGTCATCGCCTTTTTCAAGTTGCTCAAGCGATAAATTGAGAAGGTCTATGTTGACATTGCTGGGCAGTGTATTGACTCTTGCCTGTACATCCAGCAGTTTTTCGTTTAGCGGTGCTTTGCCGGTCAAACCGTCCAAATCAAACGCCAGCGTAGAATTATTTTCTAAACGCAGCGTGTTAGCGGTTATTCTGTTTCCGCCCGTACTAAACAACGTTGTCCCTTCTCTTAGCGTCACCGTTCCATTTGAAAAAGCCAATGAAGAACCTTTCGACATCGCAACGGTTCCTTCGGAAACAGTCAGCGATACTGTTCCATTGCCGCTGGAAGTACCAACGCCGTTGACATTCCATGTTCCGGCACCGGTTTTGTTCACCGTTGTTATTAAACCGGCAGCGGCTGATAAGGTCAGCGGAGCCGTGTCAACCGTCTTGCCATTACTTGCGTCAAGGAGCAGGGAAGCGTTTGATGTTTGAGCCGATACTCTGATAGGACTTCCGCCGACGAATTGCGAATCAATGAGGTGAAGAGTACTATCCGTAACACTAACGGCATAACCGCTGCCTGCCGCTGTATTGTTTTCAAAAAGTACGTCTTCAAACACAACTTTTGAACCGCCGGTCGCGCTAATAAAACTGCCGCTTGCAATGCTGTTGCCGGATATAATTGCTGTCTTAACAACGAATTCGCCGCCGTTCTTAACCGTAATGTTTTTATCTACATTGTCTATGATGGCAAAGGATTCGCGGGACGTTCCTTCAAAGGTCAATTTGCCGCCGTCAACATCGGCAATCGCTGCCGCCTCACTTGTTAATATCAGTATCTCGGCATCTGCATTAGTGACGTGACCGTCGCCGTCTGCTTTTACAACAAATTGTCTGTCAAAGATTTGCGTATCTGTGAAGACCACTTTGCTTGTTTCGCCGGGAACGCTGTTATCCCAAAATTCGAAGGCATCGCCCAGACCATATCTGTCAAGTTGCGAAACATAAATTATACCTGTACCGGCATGAATTACATTGCCGTGAAACTCATTCGGTTCATCATTTTCCAACCGCAGTGAACCGCTTCCGGTGTAATACAGTGCTGCTTTTTTCGCATCGTTAACGGGAACACCGGCAAGTTCCGGGTCGTATCCGTCTGCGATTTTATTGCCGACGAAGGTCCAGTTTGCTTCACCGCCGACGTGCATACCGATGCCGTTGTCTTCATAAAAGGTATAACCGCTGTCGGCAACCGGTGCGATAATCACATATCCTTGCGCACTATCGTAGGCAACCTGAATTGTCTGGTCACCTCTCATATCGTCAAACACAACTGTATCGCCCGGCACAAAACCGTCTCTCATGTTGAAACGGTAGGGCAGCGTCCAGTTCATTCCGCGTATTGACCATATATCGCGGTAATTTTCATCTGTATTGTTTTGCCATTGCACAATGGCATTTTCTTGGTCGCGTATCCGCAGAATTAACTGTCTGACATCGACAGTATTACCTAAACTGTATCCGAAACGTTCACTGACTTCGCCGGAAACATCGATTTTATCAGAACCGATGAACAAATTGAAATTTCCGGCTTCCAGCGGCGAAGAGCCATGTATGAGATGGTAATCACCGTTGCGGTCTATGTCGCCTACGTCCGGCAAGTTGCGAATCGCAATTGTCGTTCCATCAATAACCAAAGTTGTCCCCGCTAGATATAGCATCGGGTCTTCCTTGTCTCTTCCGCGATAGAAGGCTGCATCGAAGTTCAGAATAGCGTCATGCTCGAAAATTACTGTCGTTCCCTGAATGACGTTATCGCCGTCAATTCCGACAGTTGCATCTGCTTTAACGGTAAGAGAATCATTAGCCCCCGTCATATAGATTTCGGTATCTTTATTTAACTGAAAAACGCCTTCCTCGATAACAAAAGATGCTCTTCCGGTACCCGTATTGATTCGATTATCGCCGCCTAAAAACCACGTTCCGGTTCCGGTTTTAGTAAAAGTTGCAGTATAATCGTAACCCGGTGTCAGATAAATCGGGTCGAGCATGTGCAATTCACCCGTTCCGGTTGTTTCTACGTTAATGTCGTAAGTTCCGTCCATGTATATATAAAGCGAATTTGCCTGCTCGAATAGAGTAAAAGGGTCAGTAAATTTATTCCCCTGAAATAGCGACACATTTTCATCGGAAGCCCCTAGTGTGACCGTAGTTTTACGGTCGGCGTATGAATTACCTATAATGATAATAGCACCGCCCGGTTCTTGGAACGCACTGTTGTCCAGGAATATAGCGTCGGTAAAATCCGCCGACTTGGAATAAAAAACCTCGACACCGCCGCCGCGAGAGCCGGTGTTGTTCCGAAAAACCGCACCAACTGCATTTATGGTGTTTTCACCATACGTATCAATGCCTCCTCCGAATATAGCGGAGTAGTTATTTTCAAAGATTACTCCATTAACGTTGATTATGCCGCCGCTATGCCCCGACATAGTACCGCTTGCCGAACTGTTGATTCCGCTAAGCGTGAAGTCACTGCTGACAGTCAGCGTGCCGCCGTACACTTGAAAAAGCCGCATGACAAACTCGTCTGTAGCAGTCGAGATGGTTCTTCTTTCACCCAATTCGCTGGACCGGAGTTCCACTGTACCCCTTACATCAAACGAATAGAGAGTATCGTCCCAGGAACTGTCGTCGTTAAAAAACACCAACTCGGCATCTCTTAATATCCCGCTTTGCGTTGCCGAAATATAGTCGTGCAAATCCTTGAGAGTGGAGTATGTTTGACCGATGCCGATGTTATAGACGGTTTGTGCAAACAGCGTTTGCGCAGACGCAAAGGCGACCAAAATGGCGGTAATTAGAACGAACCAGTTTCCTTGCCGAGTCATAATCGACTTCCTTGTCAGCGCGTTGTTGTTGCCGAAAGGGCATTTCCTGTATGTCAATGCGCAATGTCAATGCGCACACCTCCTCGTAAATACACGAGGGTACATCAGCGTTATCGGCAACTCCGCCGAAAGAAGTTTAGGAAAATTGCCGGAGAGATAAAGAGGATGTGAGGGTTAGGCAATATACCCCGTTTAGCGGGCGGTTCTACGAACCGCTTGCTGTTCCTTCGGAAAAAGATATAATCAGCAAGAAAGAAGGAGTTCCGCAATGTCCCGCTACATCAATCCTTACACCGACTTCGGCTTCAAAAAACTTTTCGGCGAAGAAGCAAACAAGGATTTGCTTCTCGACTTCCTTAACGCTGTCCTGCCGTTAAAGAGTCCAATTGCCGAATTGTCATTTCGCAATCCCGAACAGTTGCCGGACAACATCGTTGACCGCAAAGCAGTCTTCGACATTGCCTGCATCGGCAAAAACGGCGAACATTTCACAGTCGAAATGCAAAAGGCGAAACAGCACTATTTCAAAGACCGGGCGTTGTTTTATGCTTCGTATCCGATACAGCGGCAGGCACAGCGCGGCGATTGGGATTTCCGTTTGAATCCGATTTACCTTGTTGCAGTGCTTGATTTCAAATATGACGAACACGAAGAACGGCAGAAGTTGTACCGGCTTGTTTCCTTGAAAGACCAGGACGGCGATGAATTCTCGGAAACGCTGAAGATGGTGTTTTTGCAGATGCCGCTGTTCAGATTGTCGGAAAACGAATTGACTGATAAGAAAGACAAGTGGCTGTACTTTCTGAAGAACTTGGAATCGTTTGATGACATACCGGCGATACTGCATGAACCGGTATTTGCGAAAGCATTTGGAGCGGCGGAATATTTGAATTATCCGCCGGAGTTGCAGGAGCGATACCAGCGGGAATTGATGGCTTACCGGGACAATTACGCAGCGTTCAAAACGGCAGCAGATGATGGATATGATGCTGGCAAAGCGGAAGGTAAGACGGAAGAAAAAATCGAAATTGCCCGCAAAACGAAAGCAAAAGGACTTCCGGCGAACTTGATTGCCGAAATGACCGGCTTGTCCGCCGCCGATGTCGAAGAGTTATAAACTTTCTGTCGGAACGGCGGAGATAGTGAATAGTTAATAGTGGAGGAGAAATTTCAACGCTTGCGTCCCTCACTCTTAACTATTCACTCTTAACTATTCACTAATTTTCGCTTTCTTTGGTTCGCTTTTCAACAACTGTCGTTCAAAGACGGGCGTGCCTTTAGCATCTTTCAAATTCTTGATTTGCTCATCGGACAAGAGTTGGTCGATTTTCAAGTCCCGTTCCATTTCGAGAAGTGCCAACCGCTTCTGAAGACGTAGGATTACTGCACCGTATTCCTGTTGAATCTTATAAATTTCATTCCGCTGTTCGTCGGAAACAATGTCCTTATATCCGTTGGGCAACCGTCTTCCGATTTTTTCAATTTTGATGTCTTTGTTTGCCGGTGTTCCAATGTCTGCTTTTTCGATAGCAAAACGTTCCCCGAGCGGCAATTTTGCTTTGTCGGATTTCGCAAGATTTACCGGCTCGCTTTTTTCAGCAGATGCTGCCGGTTGATTTTCCATTTCCTGCGCAATGACAGCCAAGGAAAACAGGAACAAAAATAAAAACGCAAATGCTGGAACTGACTTTTTCATAATGCTTTGTTTTGGTAAGTGTTGTTTGTAAGGTGGGGTTGTTTCGGACGGCTTGGAAAAACAATGCCGAACAAATGAAGTGTAATCGAATTGGACGAAAAAGTCAATCGGGCGGAAGAAAATTCTTCAATAAAATTTTCCTACATTTAGCCGGTACTCCGGCTTCAAAAAATTCAGAGCCGCGTTGCGCAAGCAACGCCGATTTGATATGATGTCCATGACATTTCTGAAAACATCAATCACAAATAAAAAAAGCACATGTCCGAAACCGCCGTGTCCGTTCCTGATTTCCAATCAATGATGCTCCCGTTTCTGCAAATTATCAGTGACGGCAAAGAGCGTTCTCGAGGATATATTGTCGAGGCGATTGCCGATTCTTTAGACCTTACTGAAGAGCAACGCAATATGCGTCATCCGAGAAGCGGTGAAAACATGCTCTCGAATAATATGTCGTGGATTGAGATGAATTTTATCAAAGCAAACTTAATTTCAAGACCGCGGCGGGGTAGTTATCAAATCACCAAAGCGGGTAAAGAGATTCTGCGCAAAAAACCTAAAAGCATCAGTTGCCGTTTTTTGAAAGACAACTGCCCTTCATACGCTATGTGGTTGAAAACACGCATAAAAAAAGAAGTTGACATCGAAAGCGATGCCCCGCCGGAAATCGTCAAGCCGCCGGAGGAACTTCTGAAAGACACTTACTCTGTTCTCTGTTCGGACTTGGCACAGGAATTGTTGGACACTGTGAAGTCAGCCCATTGGCGGTTTTTTGAACGACTTGTGGTCGATTTGCTGACCCGAATGGGGTACGGCGGTTCGCGGCAGGACGCAGGACAAGTCGTAGGCAAGAGCGGCGACAACGGAATTGACTGCATTATTAACGAAGACAAACTTGGTCTCGATGTGGTGTACATTCAAGCGAAGCGGTTTTCCGAACCGGTAACGATTTCGCAAGTGCGTGACTTCGCCGGTGCTTTGCTTGCCAAGAAAGCCCGAAAGGGTGTGTTTATCACGACTTCCACATTTCCAAAATCGGCAGTTGAATTCGTTTCGCAGATTGAACCGAAGGTTATTCTTATCGATGGTCAGCGTCTAGCCCAGTTGATGCTCGAATACAATGTCGGTATTTCCGTCAAAGAAACCTACGAAGTCAAACGGATTGATTTCGATTATTTCGATGAAAACGAATTATAACGTTTGAGGTTTCTTTCGCACAAAGGCACGAAGAACACAAAGGACTTTCCGGCAATTCGACTCCTTTGTGCCCTTGTGTGAAAAACTCCCAATTCGATTTTATGTGGAATTCCACATAACGACGATTATGTAGAATTTCTGATTATGTAGAATCAAAAACAAGCATAGCAAGATAATCCGTTATTTTCCGCGTTATAAAAGGTTGTATTTCAAATTCATTCCACATAATTTATATATCTTCA
>WRCR01000248.1 GCA_009783865.1 Planctomycetaceae bacterium
AAACCCTGCGGAAGCAGTCGCTATCTGTCATTCGTATGACCGGCTTTTCCATATACATTTAAACGATAATTACCGGTCATGGGACGACGACCTTATAGTAGGCTCTATCCATTTTTGGGAAACGCTCGAGCTGTTCTGGGTTTTATCGGACATCCGGTACGACGGGTGGTTTACCATTGATATCTGGCCGTCCCGGTTGGACGGCAACAAGGCGATACAGGAAAGTATCGACAGGACGCTGATGTTTGCCGATCTTGCCAAAAAACTTCTGTTGGACGCTCTTCAATGGGACCCGAAGGGCGCAACCGGCTACCGCTATAACGATGAAGCCGGTATGCCGTATGCGTACCATTTTTCGAGAACCTACACTTTTCTTAACAAGTATCTGTCGGAAGACGAAAAGAAAATATGCCGCGATATAATGAAAATTCGCGGTGAAGAAATGTATAAACATTTATATCCGCGCATGTTCTGGACACCGTTTGAGTCACACGCCAACCGTGCGTGGCATTTTCTCGGTGAAGTCGCACTGGCTTTTTACGGCGAAATTCCCGAAGCAGACGATTGGCTGTGGTTCGTTGTCAATAAATTTTATTCGTCTTATCCCGTTTGGTGCGACGACGACGGCGGTTGGCACGAAGGCGTTTCATATTGGCACTCGTATCAAATCCGTTTCTGCTGGTGGGCGGATACAATGCGGACTGTCTTCAACATCAATGTATTCGACAAGCCGTATTATTCCCGCATCGGCGATTTAGCACTTTATACTTTGCAGCCGGGAAAACTCGGCGGCAACTTCGGCGATTTAACTAAGGACTACAGAGCGAATTCCTGTCTCGAATTAGTCGATATTGTCGCAATGCAGTCGGGCAACCCGTATTGGCGTTGGTATGTCGATGTCAGTTCCGACGGAAAATATAAAGCACCGAATAATTATTATACCTTCATTCGGAAAGCCGCACAAAAGCAGGCGGGGAATGTCAGTCCTCCGAAATCACCGGAGGACTTGCCGGTCTCACGATTGTTTCGCGGCACGGGCTTGGCGGCACTGAATACAACGTTGTTGAAAGCAGAAGATAACGTGCAGATTCTTTTTCTTTCTACACCGGCTCCATTTGGAAATTATTCTCACGGCTATGACGCAAACAATTCGTACATACTTTCGGCTTGGAACGAAAACCTTTTAATCAATACCGGAAGACGGGATTGGTACGGCAGTCCGCATCACGTCAACTGGATGTGGTCAACCCGCTCGGAAAACAACATTACTATAGACAACGGACTAGGACAACTGAAACGCAGCCTAGCGGCAGTCGGCGAAATAGTCAAATTTCAAAGCGGTAAGTTTGATGACGGCAATACTTTCGACATTGCAGTCGGCGAAGCGGCGCAGGGATACCGCTTGGAATTTTACGCACCTGCCGAGCAGAAGGCGCAATATCCCGACGGAGTACTTCTCGACGGATACCGCCGCAATGTTGTTTTTCTGAAACCCGATACAATGGTCGTTTTCGATAGATTGAAAGCACCGCTGCCGGTCACGTTTGAATACTGGCTTCACGCAAAGAAGCCGTTCCAGCCCTTGGAAAAGTACTTTCCCGACAAGCAGTCGAAGACAAATGCGGCGTTTCCAGCCGAGTATCTGAAAAAGCAACTTGGCAATGTTGATTTGGCTTCGCCGGACGCACCGGCATTGTTTGCACCGGTGAAAGAACTAACCGGCATCGGGATTTTTGTTGACAAAGTTGCGTGCCGCTTGGATTTACTTTTGCCGAAAGACACTGAAATTGAATGGATGCAGACGAATCAATTCGACCCGAACCCGGAGGCGAAAGTTCGCAGCAATGAACCGCGGCTCTTAATTCGTGAATGGCATCTGAAAGGAACCTTGCCGAAAAAGCAAACGCAAGCGGAATTCCTGCTCGTTGCACGTCCTTGGAAGATTGCGGAAACGGAAACGGTACCGAACTCTGACGCAGAAACGATTCAGAACGAAAAAGGAACAACGCTGAAAATTAAAAGCAACGGCAAATTGAGAACGGTGTTCTTCCCGATTGACTCAGATGATATTGTTGTGAAGTAAAGTAGATAACCGCAGTCAATCCGGGGTACCGGTTAGGATTACTGCTTGTGACGTGGTATCCTGTAACCCCCGCTTGCCGATTCGCATATTTGCGGTTATAATTCCGTTTCCGAGATTTGTTTATTAACTTGAGCGCGGATATTAAATCCGTAATTGTTATCGGCAGGAAAAGAGAAGTAAAATGAGCAAGACATTTATGGCTAAAACCGGTGAAGTAGAGCGAAAGTGGTTTCTCGTGGACGCGGACAACAAAGTTGTCGGACGTTTGGCAAGAGACATAGCTATGGTTTTAATGGGAAAGAATAAGCCCATTTATACTCCGCATGTTGATACCGGCGATTATGTTATCGTGACAAATGCAGATAAAGTTGTTTTCACCGGAAAGAAATGGGATAGAAAACGTTACACTTGGTATACGCAGTATCCCGGTCTGCGCAGTGAAACGGCAAGAGAACGCCTGGAAAAAAAGCCGGAACTTATCTTGACGGAAGCCGTCCGCCGGATGTTGCCAAAAAACAAGTTGGCGAAACAAATGCTCGCAAAGTTGAAAGTGTATAGGAGTGGCGAACAGCATCCTCATCAGGCGCAGAAGCCGGAAGCCATTGAATTGGCTGTTAGATAAATTTTGATATTAACCAAGTTTCATTTACTAAAATTACAACTTAAAACAAGGAGGCGGGCGGCTTTAGCCCCCGCTAAATTCCAATGGTAAGAATCGGTAATCACGTTATTGAAGGTAATGGAAAGAAAGATTTTCTGGGAACAGGCAGGCGCAAGTCCTCGGTTGCGAGGGTGCGTGTTCGTCCGGGAACCGGTCAAATCAGCATCAACAGTCGGGAATTGGAGGAATTCTTCAAAACGCCGCAGCAGCGGAATGCGGTTTTAGCACCGCTTCTGCTGACGGAGAAGAAAGAAATCGTTGATGTAATAATTTTTGTTACCGGCGGCGGAACAACGGGACAGGCAGATGCCTGCAAGTTGGGCATTGCCCGTGCCATTAAAGAGTTTGACCCACATTCAGAGGCGATTTTGCGTGAACATAGTTTGCTGACTCGTGATGCAAGAGAAGTGGAGCGCAAGAAGTATGGTTTGCGGGGTGCGAGACGCGGCACACAGTTCTCGAAACGTTGATTCTGTGTTGGTATTACTGTGTTGTTATTAAAGAGCGGAGGACGTTGTGCCTCCGTTTTGTTTCTGTGGTCGCACAGCGCGGGGACGATTTGGGTTCCGTCTTGTGTTGATTGGTAGTGAACGGGGCGTGGCGCAGCCTGGCTAGCGCGCCTGCTTTGGGAGCAGGAAGTCGTGGGTTCAAATCCCGCCGCCCCGAATGACGTAAAGTCAATAAGCAGAAAGGTTTAAGTATTACCTTCGGACGTTCCGAAGTGCTGCAAAAATGCTGGAATAACGGGTAGTATCCGTTATTCTTCAAACAATGTAGCACAAGGAATAAGAAAATGCCAAAGACAAACATTCCTAATTACCGCCTTCACAAGGCATATGGTCAGGCATTCGTCGAGTTAGACGGACGCAGGTTTTATTTAGGAAAACACGGGAGCAAGGCAAGCCGGGAAGAATATGAGCGGCGGATAGCCGAGTATCTCGGCAACGGACGTAAGTTGCCGCCTACCCGAACCAAAACGGGTATATCCTGCCAAGAGTTGGCAGTGTATTTCCTAGAATGGGCTGAAGGGTATTACGTCAAAGACGGCAAACCGACCGGGACTTTCGGGCATTGCCGAACTTCCATGTCCATGCTGGTTCAACACTACGGTCATGAGTCGGTAGATAACTTCACGCCTTTGTCTCTTGACTTTATTCAGAAGGAGTGGGTTGATATGGGACACGCACGTCCTTCGGTCAATCGTTATGTTCGTATTATTAGGCAAGCGTTCAAACACGGTGTAAAGTTCGGCTGGGTGAACACCAATACCTACTATGCGCTGCAAGCGGTTGATAGCCTCAAAGCCGGTAGAACAAAAGCACCGGAATACAAGAAAGTTAAGCCAGTGGGCGGCGATGTGGTGGACAAGACGCTGCCGTTTCTCCCGCCTATTGTTGCCGATATGGTACGGGTTCAGCTGCTCTGCGGAATGCGACCGCAGGATGTTAGAAACCTACGTGCCTGCAACATCGACCGGAGCGGCGATATTTGGCGGTACACACCATATACTCATAAAACTGAACACAAAGACAAACTACGTATCGTAGCCATCGGTCCGCGAACACAGGCGATTCTCTTGTCGTACTTGTTGGAAAAGGAGGATACTCCCGAAGCGTTTTTGTTTTCACCTAAAGACACGGTTCGGCTGCAAAAGATAGAGAAGCGTAGGAAACGTAAATCGCTCAGCAAAAGCGGTCAAGTGCAACCGTCACACATAGACCGATCAAGACCAAACGCCGCCAAGCCGAGTGATAAATACTCGAAAGATTCCTATAATCGGGCGGTCACCTGTGCGTGTGAACTAGCGGGAGTACCCCATTGGACACCAGTTACGGCATTCAACTGGAACAGAGGTGCGCTGCAAATTCGGTTTAGATGCAGCACAAGCATATTTAGGACACGCCAATGCTTCGACTACGGAGATTTACGCAGAGTTGGATTTCGAGAAGGCGGCACATGTCGCCCGTGAAATTGGTTAACCGGTTTAGCCGGTAGTAGTAATGCGGGGGTGTTGTCATCTCCCCTTTTTTGTTATATCATGAGGTTTTTATATGAATTTAGAAATTGGAACGGCAACAGACCATTACATACTTTTTCGGGATATTAACGACCTTACCCCTATTGATTTTGTTAAGCGGTATCGCCAACAGGATAATTTGACAGGGGATGATGCGGCATATGTATGGGCTTATGCCGGTAGATTAACTTTGGGGCAAGCAAATGCTGTCCAAAAAATGCTTGACTCGGTATTTGAGTATAGGTTCGAAAGCGAATATAAATCTTCCGCCCATTTTGGCGAAATAGGTGTGATAGAAATTATTCCTCATCTCCCGTCTGCCCTAGATTTTCTTGTAAGTTTAGCACCTAAACAGGATTGCTATGTGCGTCTGATTCTTGATAATGATATTTTGCTTATATCTTCTTCGGACAAGGATTTTCATACGCAGGTGCCTCTTAATTGCTGTGTTAGGATGTATCTCCGCGACATAGGAGAGGAACAGAGGATTCTTGGAGAGTTGAACTCTAGAAAATTGCAGGGCATTGAGGATTTTAGTTGGAGTTATGACCGAATCACCGCAACTATACACAAAAAAGACCGGTCTTTCGTTCAACTATTGTCTTTGTCAATACTCTGTGATACTTGGAAACACATTGGAGATTATTCAAGTATTGATATACTGCGAAGCACGGCAACAAGATGGTTTAAGAAAACACTTTGCGGATATAAATTCATTTCAACAAGTAAAGGCAATCCTGATGAAACTGAACCAATCTTCAGACCGTCTATTGATGAGCAAATTTTGCAAATAACAGCGCGCCAGCAGGAAGTTTTGGAAAAATGCGTAGAGATTGTCAACAGCGTTAGAACGGCAAATGGCGGCGAAGATAATAACATCGTGAATAAATACAAAGTAACGGAAAACGGCGTACCTACAAAAAGGAAGAATAAAGAATAAACGGGATACTGCCACAAAAACCCCCAAATCAAAAGGACAAGAGGAAAGCAAAGGAAAATACACAGAAATGGTGGGATTTATTATTGAACAGAGTGCGGAAGAGGTGGCACTGGGAAAGGAAAAAAAACTCTACACACTTAAGAAAATAGTATTGATACTTAAGGAAATGGTCGAATTCAAGGATACTAATGACGGTGCAATCGAGAGAGGCATTAGGCGGGAACCTGCATGGAAAAATCGTAAAAAACATTAGCCGAAGCGATAAAAGAGGCTGGTCATGGCTGGGTTTATGAGAATAAGAAAAAAAGCGACCGTCGAAATAAAAAAAGAATTGACCCCTACGATGATGTCAACAGTGAAGGAGATAGGGACAATAACTGAAAAAGGCGTGTTACCCCCTATTATCTTTCCAATCTTAAAATTTTGGATACAGTTTTTTGAGTTTTATTCGTGCGTCTTCGGTAGTGAATTGCCAATCGGTTCCCTTGTTCGATGCATTTCTTTCGTCCTGCCGCACCTTCACTTCTCTTCGAAATGTTTCAATGTCGCCCATCCGACGATCCAAACA
>WRCR01000249.1 GCA_009783865.1 Planctomycetaceae bacterium
CTTGAAGATATATAAATTATGTGGAATGAATTTGAAATACAACCTTTTATAACGCGGAAAATAACGGATTATCTTGCTATGCTTGTTTTTGATTCTACATAATCAGAAATTCTACATAATCGACTTTATGTGGAATTCCACATAAAGTCGAATCGGGAGTTATTCACACAAAGGCACGGAGATACGGATGGGGCAATTCCTTGTTTCCCATTCCTCTGTGCTTTCGTGCGAAAGCCCCCCCAATACAAACGCATGTTGTTCAATTTACCCCAATTAATCACGACCTCGTGAACATGTAGAAATTTTTTGTATTCTCCATATTTTACGAGGTTTGCAGTAAGTTTTTTCGTTCCGTTTCAATCAGTAATTTTAGTGGTTTGGGTGTAATGCTATAATGAAAACAAAATACTTTATTATATTCATTGTTTTTGTTGTTTTTCTATTTTTGGGATTATTTCTTCTTGTGTATGGAAACCGGGAAAGTAATCATATGAGGCGACAGCATTCACTCTACTTTATAAGATATATGGTTTTTGAATCGCAAGAGAGGTTGAATAAAAGAGGTTTGCCCTCGCCAATTATAGCAACTATAGAAGGAAATATTTCATGGAGGAGGCAAATACTAGAGATTAATGCCCCTTTTTTAGACGGCAGTGTTGACGAATTAAGTCGCTTTTTTCGCTGTGATTCCAAAAAATCATCAAATACTTTTATAGTTGCAGTTGTTGGCGATAAAACATTATGGGGAGAAAACATCCGACATAAAATAGATATACTTCCTGAAAATGTTGATAAAATAATGCTCATAGAAATACCTGATAACGATGTACATTGGGATTCATTAAAAGATTATACAGTTGATGAAACACTCAGACTCTGGGCATCGCAAAATTTTTCTCGTGGTTTTTTTCAAAAACGTGGATTGTATTATTGTACATTGCGCGGAAAAATTGGAAAAATTTCGGACTTTTCATCTACAATCGAATTAAGGAAAATGATTGAATTGAATTGTTGTCCGGTTGGTGTCCCTGCTGCCCCTGTCCAGGAGTTTGTACCTGTCCCTGTCCAGGAGTTTTTTGTACCTCCCACGACGGAGAAAACCGACTAATTTTTCACGAAATTTCGATTTGTTGTTTTGAAAAACTGACCGATGAACGCTGTTTGTCGGTCTTTATTTTAGCAGGTTCGGTCGAAATTTGAATACGGAGCGCACAATCAGCGCAGAGGGTTCTCTGGCAATCAGACAGAATTAAGATTCGCGAGATATGAATGATTGGCGGACGACCGGTGCGTTTGGGCTTCGGAAAAATTGTTTTATGGTATCCCATTGCAAATCGGTCAAGTCGGTGCTATAATTCCATCTGGTGATTCGCATATTACCTCCTTTGTGTTGAAGCTTTTCGGAAGCATAGCGTTTCACCGCTTTTTACACAACCCTAAATACTCCAATATGTTAGAGTTTAGGGACGACTACTTAATACACATAGACAGTATCGTGAACACTGAAATCGTTAAAGACATTGACTACGTAGGTTTCGTTGATTGGAATGTGCGCGACTTTCACAGTTTCGATACTTTTCATGGGGCGACTTACAACTCGTATCTGATTCAAGACGAAAAAACAGCGGTCATCGATTCCGTTAAAACACAATACGTTAGTTATCAAATCAGGAACATTGCGGATAAAGTTCCGCTAGACAACGTTGATTATGTCGTCTGCAATCACGCTGAACCTGACCACGCCGGTGGTATTGCCGCTCTGCTCGAATATCTGCCGAAGGCGCAACTGCTGTGCAATGTCAAATGCAAAGATATTTTAACCGATTATTTCAAAGGTGTTGTCAATAAATGGAACGTTCGGGTTGTTTCGCCGGACGATGCCGTTTCCCTCGGCAAACGAACACTGCGGTTTATCAATACCCCGATGGTGCATTGGCCCGAATCGATGTTCACCTATTTGCCGGAAGAGCAGTTGCTCTTTTCGATGGACGCTTTCGGACAACATATTGCAACTTCAGGACGCTTTGATGACCAGCAGGATTTGCCGGAAATTCTTCGGGCAGCAAAAAGTTATTACGCTAACATCGTGACCCCTTACGGCAAACAGGTTCAAGCGGTATTGAAAGCGGCGGCGGACTTGCCGGTCAAGATGATTGCTCCTTCACACGGCGTGATTTGGAGAACGCATCAGCAGAAGATACTGGAACTGTATCAGCAATGGTCAGCAGGAGTGCAGTCCAAAAAGATTTTGGTCGTCTATGATTCGATGTGGGAAAGCACTTCGATGATGGCGCAATCGATTTTTGAAGGCGCAACCTCCGTTTCCGATGAGTTAGACGTTCAGATGATACATATCCGAAAGAATTGTCTAACGGACATTGCAGCGGAGATGCTCGATGCCGCCGGTGCGGTCTTCGGCAGTCCGACCTTGAACATGCAGATGATGCCGCATTTGAGCAGTGTTTTGACATACATCAAGGGATTGAAATTTTCGCCGAAGGCAGCATTTGCTTTCGGTTCTTACGGCTGGTCTTCCGGCGGTGCGGAACAAATTGATAAGTGGATTGACGACATCGGCTGGAAAAAAATCTGTCAGCCGGTAAAATGCCGGTTCAAACCGGACACAAATATCCTTAAACTATGTTTCAATGAAGGTGTTAAATTAGCACAAACAATACTTAAATAGAAAGAGAGAAAATAATGAGCGAAACAAATACCGAAAAGGCAACACTGACTATCGGTGACAAGACGATTGAACTGCCTGTCCACATCGGGACTGAAGGCGATAAGTCCATCGATATATCGAAACTGTTCGACGAACACGGTTTGACAGTATTCGACCCTTCGCTGGGCAGTACAAGTATTTGCAAGAGTACGATAACTTATATTGACGGCGAAAAAGGAATTCTGCGTTATCGCGGCATTCCCATTGAACAGTTTGACCGTCCGAAACCGAACTTCATAGAAGTTGCGCATCTTCTCATCTTCGGTACTTTGCCGAACCGCTCGGAGTTGAGCGAATTCAGTACGCGTCTTACTGATAATGAACTGCTGCACGAAGGACTGCGCCGGCAGTTTAACGAATTGCCGCCGAAGTCGCCGCCGATGGCGATTTTATCGGCAATGTTGAGTCAGTTGGCTTGCTATCATGAAAAATTTCTGCCGCTGGGCGATGATGAACTTTTCATCGAGGCGGCAACCCGGCTGATTAGCAAGGCAAGAACGATTGCCGCTTATTCTTACCGTCGTTCAAAAGGGCTGCCGTTCATGTTTCCTGACCCGGCGATGCGGTACTGCGGAAACTTCCTGCACATGATGTTCTCTATTCCTTTTCAGCAATATATCGTCAGTGAGGAAATCGAAGACGCTATGAATTTGGTTTTCATTCTGCATGCTGACCACGAACAGAATTGCAGTACGGCGACGGTGCGGACCGTCGGTTCTGCTAAAGCGAATCTGTTTGCTTCCTGCGCGGCAGCGGTCAGCGCGCTTTGGGGACCCTTGCACGGCGGAGCAAATGTTGAAGTCGTGAAAATGCTGGAAACGATTCAATCCGATGGAATGACACCGGAACTGTGTATTGAAGCCGCAAAAGATAAGAGTAATCCGTTCAAACTTTTCGGTTTCGGACATCGTGTTTATAAAAATTACGACCCGCGGGCAAGGATTTTGCGAAACGCCGCCGACCGGGTGTTTTCGCAACTTAAGACCAGAGACCCGCTGCTTGATACTGCCCGCAAGTTGGAAGAGTTGGCGTTGCAGGATTCATATTTCGTTGACCGGAAACTTTATCCGAATGTCGACTTTTACAGCGGTATTTTGCTGCGTGCGATGGGTATTCCTACCAATATGTTCACGGTGATATTTGCAATTGGCCGTTTGCCCGGCTGGATTGCGCAGTGGAAAGAGCAGCATGACAATATGGCGCAGAAGATTATTCGTCCGCGGCAGGTTTATTGCGGCAACAAGATTATGGATTATGTGCCGATAGAAGAACGGTGAAGTGCAGTTCGACTGCCTGTATTTAGCCGGTACTCCGATTACCCCGGCGGGTGCTAACACCGGCTCTGACCGTGTGTATCGCGGCGGCAGTTGGGAAAGCGATGCAGGGACTTGGCGATCAGCGTATCGGTGCTATTACACACCGGATCTCCAGTACTGCGATTTGGGCTTCCGCCTCACACTGGTTGGCGAATGATGAAACATAATACCCGCAAGCGCAGCCGCAAAACAGGGCCATTACAATACCGCCTTCATTGGACGACGCTAAAATAATTCGTTTCAAAAGTGCGAGGGGTTTTTGAGTGGGATAACCAGTCCGCTGTTCAAGCCCGAAAGAACATACAGATTGTCGTGAGTGTAAAGTGTGTTTTGAAAGGTTTGTCTTCGTGTAATAATGCGCTGCATTTTATCGAATTCGGCGGTGTTTGCGAGTGCGTTTAACGGCGGTTCGTTGAACCGCCCGCTAAACGCACTTTTGGACTTATTGACAACAATGTTCCGCTCTGTTATACTCTTCAAAGACGAGGTTTAATTATGTCCCGCTTCAACGAATTATTTCAAAAAACGCGTTCCGAAAACAGAGCCGCTTTGGCTGCTTATCTGACGGCAGGCGACCCCGATATTGAAACATCGCTGGAAATCATTGATGCCGCTTGCTCTGCCGGTATCGACATATTGGAACTCGGTATTCCGTTTTCCGACCCTACCGCAGATGGTCCGATAATTCAGCGGGTTGCCGGGCGCGCTCTAAAAGCCGGTATGACTCTCTAAAAAGGAATCGGCATGGTGCGAAAACTGCGGGAAAAGCACGCTATTCCAATCATTCTTTTCACGTATTACAATCCGGTTATTGCTTTCGGTGCGGAGCGTTTCGTCAAGGAGTCCGTCGATGCCGGAGCGGACGGTGTTTTGATTGTCGATTTGCCGCATGAACATTCAGATGAAGTAATGCAATACGCTGAAGGACTTCCGTTTGACTTTATTCGTTTGATTTCTCCGACAACATCGCCACAGCGAAAAAAGTATATTTTGGCAAAGGCGAGCGGTTTTGTTTATGTTGTATCCCGCCGCGGCGTAACCGGTTCCGGCGGAATTGATTGGCAGCCGCTGCAAAATCAGATTGCCGCTTTGAGACAGGAAACTCAGGTTCCGCTGTGCGTCGGTTTCGGTATTACGACAGCCGATGATGTCTGCGCTGTTTCAAAAACGGCAGACGGAGCAGTTATCGGCAGCGCGTTTCAGAAAATTATCGAAGACAATCCTAAAACGGCAAAAGAATTGATTCCGGCATTTGTACAGTCGCTGACAGGTGCGCTGGTGCATAACCGTTAAATTTGTTGTTATCGTAATCATTTATCATGTTTTCTTATGTTTTTTATCCGGTTTATTTTGTTATACTGTCACTGCATGATAGAATCCGCAGACGTAAGAGTATTCCGCTCTGGAACCGTAGAATTGAAAGGTTTATCCGATGAACCGAATTTTTTTCATTGTCGCTGCTGCTTCCGCAGTTGTATTGTCATTCGCCGTTTCTTTTGCTGCGGAAAGCGGAAATGCTTCCACGCAGAAAACGGATAAAGACCTTTATCGAACACAGCACAAAGGCGGTTTCGTTATGCCGAAGCCGATTATAGCCCCGCAAGAATCTGTTGATGTGGATAAAACGCCGCTTCCAGCACAGACAGTGTCTCCGGCACAAGCAGTGTCTCAAAACGTTTATTACGGCAAAAACCGGCAGGTTCCTGCACCGCCCGTCGTTCCCTTCAGAACGGAACAACCGGTAGTTGTATTGCAAGACGCACCAATGCTTTCGCCGATGAACCGAAGCGGCGTGGTTGTTTTAGACAGGAAAGCTGGCGAAATGCCGCTGGAACAACGTTTTGCTGAAGAAACGGTGCTGCAACCCTTGTCCGGCATTGACTTGCCGAAAAATACAGATACACCTGCGTCATTCACATCACCGACTTTCGCACCCGAAGTAAAAAAAATCGATGGTGTTTCTCCGGCACCGCCTGCAATAACACCGGTGCCGCCGACTGTTGCAATACCTGCGGCTGTTATCACGCCTCACAGTAATCTTGATGAATTGAATTCACGCTTGGCAAAAATCCAACTCGAAAAGAAAAATCTGCCAGCGGTGCTTTCACTGGTTGATAAAATCAAATCGCCGGAATTCAAAGTTAAAACGCTGGTTAACTTAGCGGAATATGTTTCCCGCGACAGCAA
>WRCR01000250.1 GCA_009783865.1 Planctomycetaceae bacterium
ATCCTACAAATGCCGGCACTACATAAACGCCGTTGGAATCCTCAACCTTAACGGCATACGTTTCCGTGAACGCTGCGTTGTCAATCAACCGCAGTCCGTCACGGAGCCATTGTATTGCTGCACCGGCTATGAACACGCTGCCTTCCAAGGCATATTCGACTTTGCCGCCTTCGCCCCACGCAATCGTGGTTAGCAGTCCGTTCTTCGATGCAACGGCTTTTTCGCCGGTATTCATAAGAAGAAAACAGCCGGTTCCGTAAGTGTTTTTGACCATGCCCTTTTCAAAACAGCATTGCCCGAAAAGAGCCGCCTGCTGGTCGCCTGCAACGCCAGCAATTTTGATTTCCCCGCCGAGCATATCGGGATGAGTACTGCCGTACACATGACTCGACGGCTTAACTTCCGGCAGCATACAGCGCGGAATGTTCAACTCCTTGAGTATTTCATCGTCCCAATCCAGCGTGTGGATGTTGAACAGCAAGGTTCTCGAAGCGTTGGAGTAGTCCGTTGCGTGAATCTTTCCTTTGGTTAAATTCCAAATCAACCACGTATCCACTGTGCCGAAAAGCAATTCGCCTTTTTCGGCGGCTTCTCTTGCACCGCTGACGTTTTCGAGTATCCAGCGCACTTTGGTGCCGGAGAAATATGCGTCAACAACCAGACCGGTTTTTTCCTTGATTATTTTATCGAAGCCGCTTGCTTTCAACGTATCGCAATACTCGGCTGTTCTGCGGCACTGCCATACTATCGCATTATAAACCGGCTTGCCCGTGTTCTTATTCCACACGACGGTGGTTTCGCGCTGGTTCGTGATGCCGATTGCCGCAATCTCTCCGGCACCGATTCCCACTTTTGATTTCGCTTCTGTTGCAACAGAAATTTGGCTAGCCCAAATCTCCATCGGGTCGTGTTCGACCCAGCCGGAGTGAGGAAAATACTGCGTAAATTCCTTTTGCGCTACGCTTACGATATTTCCGCCTTTATCGAAAAGGATACATCGGGAACTGGTAGTCCCTTGGTCTAACGCCATTAAATAAGTTGTCATTGTTTCTTAAATTGTAAATGAATTGAGTTTGGATATTACAAATTTCTGTGCCGCAAGAGGTCATTATACCACTTTTTCACTTTCAACGAAAGAGCGGCGGGCTTACGCCCCACAAACATTCCTCGTCGCAACGATGTCAACACCGCTGCCGCAAACGTTTTTGATAACAACATCGCCGAGCATCACCGGTGCTTCTAACTCAACGCCCTTGAGATAGCGCAGGCAATCAACAATTTTGCCTTTTGGAATCGCACTACCGGTTTTCACTGGTACCACCCGCAGGTTGCCCCCGCGCACCGGCACCGTAGAAGTAACAATGCGGGTCGGATTCGTACATTCCATTTCCGCATAAACGATGCCCTTTTTGCAAGTCGCACCCGCAACACTGCTGACCTTTCCGTTCTCCAGGACAACGTTCAGCGAACATCCCATCGGGCAGTTAATACACGTTATTTCCATTCGCTTTACTCCTCTACCGTGATGCTAACCGTTTTAACATCAGGATACTTTTCCCACGTTTCCTTGCTCAATGTTACCGTTTCCATTTCGCCCGGGGTGAGAATCATCTTCTTGCGTCTCTGTTCCCGGATACCATCAAAATAAACAGAAACATATTGATTTTTGAAAACGCCGGAAACCCGAAACCGAATGTCGATTTTATCAGATATATTTTCAGGAGCAACAGCAGCCGGAACAGTGTAACGCACTCCATTTCTTGCGACAACCGGAATACTCCTTGCCGGTTTGCGTTTTCCCATAACATATTCTGCGGCGGAGGTACCGGCGCGGTTGCTTTCTTCGGAAACGAAATCCACGAGGTCATGAACATGCAAAACATTGCCGCAGGCAAAGATGCCGCTGACGTTGGTTTGCAGCCCTTCATCGACTATCGATCCGCCGGTTATCTCTGATATTTCAACGCCTGCACATTTTGAAAGTTCATTCTCTGGTATCAACCCTACCGACAGCAGAAGCGTATCACAAGGAATGTACTCCTCGGTACCCGATATCGGCTGCCGTTTTTCGTCAACACGCGCCGTCATAACACCCTCAAGACGTTCTTTGCCGCGTATTTCGATGACAGTATGGTTTAACTTCAACGGAATGTTGTAATCATCCAAACACTGAACGATATTGCGTTTCAAGCCGCCGGAATAAGGCATCACTTCAATGACGGCTTCTACCTTTGCGCCCTCGAAAGTCAGCCGCCGCGCCATGATGAGTCCTATGTCGCCCGACCCTAAAATCACGGCTTTCTTTCCGGGCAAATAGCCGTCAAGATTGACAAACTTCTGCGCCGTTCCTGCGGAGTACACACCGGCGGGCCGCGTTCCGGGTATATTCAAAGCACCCCGGGGGCGTTCCCGGCAACCCATTGCCAATATCACTGCGCCTGCTTCTATTTCAAACAATCCGCCGCTGTTGACCGCCGTGATTTTTTTGTCCGGTGTTATATCCAATACCATCGTATTGAGCAGATAAGGGATTCCCAGTTCATCAACTTGCGATTCATAACGCGCCGCATATTCCGGTCCGGTCAGTTCTTCTTCAAAAGTGTGAAGCCCGAAGCCGTTGTGGATACACTGATTGAGAATACCGCCGAGACACGTCTCACGCTCGAATATCATCACGTTTTTGATTCCGGCGTGTCTTGCTCCGACGGCAGCGGCTAATCCCGCCGGACCGCCTCCGATGATTGCAATGTCAATTTTTTGTTTCATTGCGTCTGTTCTTCCGCCGCGAGTTCGGCTCGTCGGCGTTCTATGTCCGCTTGAAATTCCTCGCTTATCCGCCGAGTGCGCTCCCGCATTTGTTCGGGAGTCATATCTTTTGTTTCCTTGTAAATCTGCGCTCGTACCTTACGCAGCCATTTCATGGAATTAAAACCGGGAATAGGTTTGACTTCGGAAAGTGCCTTTTCGAATCTTTTTCTTTCAATCTCCGTCATGGTTTGCCTCCTAATGTACTTTGTCTGGAGTTCGGATTTCAATTCTGGGATACCCAAGTGCCTCGTTAATGTCGTTGTATATGTCAATTCGGTTATCGTTGACGATATGCCTACAATTCCAACTGACAATAGCGTCTGCACGGGCAACCGTAGCAAGTGCAACGTGTTTGCTATCGGTCAGATGTCTCGGACTGACAATACGAGCAGCAACATACACCGCTGCTAATCTGTCAGATTCCTCTGTCGAAATTATCCGTTCTATCTGGGTTTTCGGTATCGCTGCGAAAAAATCACGGACATGCTGCGGTGAATGCCTGTTCTCATCTTCAAGCGCATCTGACAGTACCACACAAATTTCACCTCTCTTGACAGCATCCCAAAACGGCTGCGTCTTCACAGGGTGGTCGTCGCTGTCGAACATTCCGCTGATAACTGACGTTTCCACGTAAACACGTTTGACTTTCTTACTCATTCTTGAATTATAATAAAAAATGGTAACAAGACAAGAACATTCTGAAAAATACCGCAAAATCTTCCGCCGCAAAATCCAGGGATTGCGGCTCTGTTTATCATCATCTCATTCCTGATTTATTGCACTCGACCAAGATATTCGACCGTCCGCCTGATTTTGAGACCTCTGTCACGTCTATTCCGCATTCTTCGGCGATGATGTCAATCAACCGCATCCAGCAGAAGCCGGATTGACAGCGTCCCATTCCGGCACGCGTCCGGCGTTTAATTGCATCGAGACAGTTGATATTGTTATTCTTACTCAACGGTGAACGCAGCGCGGCAAGGATTTCCGCTTTCGTCACCGATTCGCATCGGCATATAACATGCCCATAGTCGGGATTGATTTGTATAGCGGTCTTGCGCTCTTCATTGGACATCTCCCTGAAATGCCGGATTCCTTTGCGGAGCGGATTGAAGTTTTCGTTCACCGCCGGCTTCAAACGGTCTGCTATCATTCGTGCTGTTTCTACAGCAATAGCGGGTGCAGCGGTTAGTCCGGGCGACTCTATTCCGCAAAGGTTAATCAAGCCGGGAACGTCCGCTGCTTCTTCAACGATGAAGTCATTCGTAACATCTCCTTCCGGTACAAGAGTTGAACGCAAACCAGTGAACGAAGAAATTATTTTATTCGCCGGCAAGTGATTCAAACTGAATTGCGCCCGTTGGAGTACATCGTTAAGTCCGTTTGCAGTTGTTGCCGTGTTGTCTTTTTCGTCTATGTCTTCCGAAGTAGGTCCCAGCAGAAGATTGCCGTCAACGGTTGGCGTTACCAGAACGCCTTTGCCCATTTTCGTCGGCAGTTGAAAAATCGTGTGCTGGACAAGTTTGCCTTCCGTTTTGTCAAGCAGGCAGTATTCGCCGCGCCTTGGAACGATTTTAAGTTTGCGTGAAGACAGCAGGTTGTTGATTTCGTCTGAATGCAGTCCCGCTGCGTTGACGACCATCTGTGCGTTGATGGTTTCACGGGATGTTACAATCGAAAAAGAACCTTCTTCTTTCTTTATATCAAGAACGGTGCAGCCCAGCATGAATTGAACACCGTTTGCCGCTGCGTTTTCGGCAAAGGCAATGGTCATTGCATAAGGGCAAACGATTCCGCCGCCGGGAACCACAAGTGCAGCATGAACCTTGTCTCCCAAGTTCGGTTCGAGACGGCGAAGTTCTTCTCCGTGTATGATGCGCAAATCGGTTAGTCCGTTAGCAATGCCTTGGTTCTTCAATACCTCAAGTTTGTCTATGCCTGTCTCATCGGAAATGACCAGCGAACCATTTCGGCGGAACGGAAAACCCAATTCGGCTGCGAGTTTGTCGAACATCTGCTGTCCGAGGACGTTGTATTTTGCTTTCTGTGTGCCGGGTTTTGCATCATATCCGCCGTGAACGATACCGCTGTTTGCTTTTGAACTGCCTTGGGCAACATCGTGTTTTTTTTCAAGGACAACGATTTTCAAATTAAACTGCGATAACTCTCTGGCAGCGCATGAGCCGATAACTCCTGCGCCGATAATGGCAACGTCAAACATATTTTTTACTCAAACGAAAATTTTACACCGTCGGACGATTGCGGCTCTGCTAAACACATACCGCTTTCACTCTTCAATCTTTACGTTTTTATCTTTCAAATGCAAATCGTCACGCTTCATGTTGAACATTCTGACATTCTTACCCAAAACGCTGCTAATTAAAACACCGTCGACAAAATGAAGGAGAACGAAGAGTACAGCGATGTATCGCATTTTTGCGGCTTTAATAGATGGTTTTGGTCCGACGTTTATATTCGGTACATTTTAATTTATGTTTTCGATGTAGTCAACGGTTGTTGGGCTCTCTTAGCGTCAAATTTCCAAATCAAAACGAATTTCCTCTTCGCCGTTGACGACCAGCGGCTTGTCGATGACCTTTTCGACTTTTTTACCGTCAATATATTGCTGTACTTTGAATCGGTATCGACCTTTCGGCAGCAGCATGTTAATTTCCCCCTGCTCGTTGAGGTTAGTATCGATAAAGAGTTGATTCATGTCGGTCATCTGGTCGACGGTATCATCATGAACATGAATATAGGTCTTTGAATAATCCATCTTCGCATCTTTGCTAATAAGTTTTCCCGTTACCCTTGTCCCTTTTTCCAGCACAAAATCGAAGCGGGGCGCAGGCGTTGACCAGCCGTTTCCGACCGGAACATTCACACGCGCCGGAGCAACACCGCTCTTGGCATCAAGATGCGGATTGTAAATCGGCTGCACGGAAATCACTTCATGGGCATTCACGAAAAAAGCAAAATTGCCCGCATAATCAATGTCAGTTCCGCAACTGCTCCAACCACCTGCTAACCCATGAACACCCATTTGCATGCTCGACGGAACAGTTCCGTCAGCATTTTTAACAGAACCCTCTATCAAAATACGTCGGGGAAGCGAAATCGCCAACTCGTTGTTGTTTGCCCGCAATCGCCATACCGCTCTGCCTTCGCCGAATTGCTTTGATTTGCTCTCTTTCATAAACCGGGGGTCATCGCCGAAAGCCATGAAGGGAATCATGTCGTAAACTTCCGTCGGGATAGTGTCAAACCGCACCATTCCATTGGCATCCGTCTTTTTGCCCAAGAGCCGTAACAGGTTCCACGCGTTCCAACTGCGGGTTTCTTTCGTGTATCGGTAATCCGTTGAGAAAGAGGTCGGGGCAACAAACGCACCTTCCACCGGATTGCCTTCGTGATTGAC
>WRCR01000251.1 GCA_009783865.1 Planctomycetaceae bacterium
CATCAATTCCATTCGGCTTGCGGTGTACGGTTCGGAATCGTCCGCTCTTCCAACCTGTACGGTGACGAAGTCGATGTCGGGAAACTCTTCACGTATCATTTGCCGGATGTGTCTGCCGCACTCGTGTGTCTGTTGCAGCGACATTCCTTCCGGAAATTGTGACCGAACCCATATTCCTCCTTCGTCCATGTATGGTAAAAATTCGATGCCGAGTTTCGGTACTAATTCGCATAAAAGTACGATAAGTCCCGCCATTGCAGTCACGGCGACGAGATATCGTGCCTTCATAATCAATTTTACATAGCCGATGTAAAGCGGAGTTACAAGTTTCAACATCGGATTGTCCCAATCGCGGTATCCCCAGCGGAAGAAAAAACATGCCAGCACCGGTGCGATAAAAAGCGAGAAAACAAGCGCGCCCATCAGTGCAAAAATAATCGTCAGTGCCAGTGGACGGAACAGGAGCCCTTCGATACGAGTCAATGTCAACAGCGGCAAAAACGCCATCATTATCAGCGACAGTGAAATGAGTACCGGCTTGCACATGTCGAGAGCGGCGGCGCGGACAACTTCAAGAACTTCCTCCGGTTTTTTCGTGCCGGACGTTCCAAGCCGTCTTGCAATGGCATCCGCCATGATAACCGTACCTTCCACAATGATACCGAAATCAATCGCCCCGATAGAAAGAAGTCCTATCGGAATATCGGTCAAATACATCAAACAAAAGGCAAAGAGCAATGAAAACGGGATCGTCGCGGCAACGAGCAGTGCCATGAGCGGGCGGCCAAGCAGCAGGAGCAATACAAGAAGCACCAGCGTAATACCGATGGAAACGCTGTGTGTGACAGTTCCAATAGTACTGTCCACGAGGTCTTGTCGGTCGTAAAATGGTACAATTTGAACACCATCCGGCAGGTCTTCGTTCAGTTGTGCAACGTTCTCTTTCAGGGCGAGGAGAACAGCAGACGGATTTTCACCGCGCCGCATCTGAACGACTCCTTCAACGCTTTCGTCGGTTCGGTCTTTGCTGAAAATGCTCCACGGTGTCGAGTGATCCACTTCGACGGAAGCCACATCCTTGACGAGAATCGGTGTACCGCCGATGGATTTGACGAAAACGTTTTTGATTTGCTCGGTACTTTCAATGACACCGGTGCCGCGAATGACTAGTTCCATACTTCCGCGAGGCAGAATACCGCCGCCGCTGGCGATGTTGTTTTTTTCAAGGGCATCAATTACATCTTCCAGCGAAAGATTATAGCGCAGCAGTTGTGCCGGACGGAATATGACGGAATACCGTTTTTCAAGACCGCCGAAGTTGTAAACACCGGCAACGCCGCTAGTTCGGAAAAGCGTTGGAATTACGACCCATTCATTAAGGGTACGCAGTTCCATGACATCAACTGAACCGTCGGAAACCAGTTCGTATCGATAAATTTCGCCGCATGCCGATGTGTCGGGCACCAGTTCCGGTTGACCGGCACCGCGAGGAAGTTCGACTTGATTCAGCCGTTCATAGACCTGCTGCCTTGCCCAAGAGGAATCCACGCCGTCCTCAAAAACGACATAAACGGCGGAGAGACCGAAAATCGTGTCCGACCGCATGTCGAGCATCCGGGGAAGAGTACGAAGAGCAATTTCAATCGGAATTGTCACCTGCCTCTCGACTTCCTCAGCAGCACGGCCTGGATAAGACGTAACTATCCACGCCTTCTGCGGCGAAATATCAGGATAGGCATCGACGGGCAAATTTACAGCGGCAAAGAGACCGAACCCGACGAAAACCAAGGTTAGACCGAGAACAATCCAGCGATTGTCAATGGTACGATTGATGAGTGATTCTATCATGGATTAATTTCCCGAAACAGTTAGGCGTATAAACAAATATCTACTTCAACCGCAACGATTCGGCAATGGTCGGTTTGAGCAGGATAACCCCCTTTCCGGCAATTTGAGCACCGTCTTCGAGACCGCTATGGACCTCGGCTCCCGCTTCATGAAGTTCGCCTATCTGTACTTTGGTAACAATCCAATCGGAATCACTTTTTCGTACCAAAACATAATCCGAACCGCCGATGTGGACGATGGATTCCGGCGGAACATGAAGAACCGAACGAGGGTCGATACCGAGACCTATCTCAGCAAACATACCGGGACGCAATGAGTCGGCAGCGTCTTCGATGGCAAACAGAACCCGCAATGAACGAAGTTCCTTTGATAATACCGGTACGATGGAAAGAACTTTGCCGTAAAACTTTGTTTCCGGGCAACTGAAAAACAGGGCGACGCAACTTTGTCCGACTTTGACTTGCCGAATCATACTCTCCGGCACTTCCGCCATGACGATGTCGATGTCCCGCGTAATGGAAACCAGCAATTCCGGCTGCAAACCTTCGAGGGTCAGTTGTCTTGCGAGTGCCGCTTTTTCCCGTTGGGCAAGCCGCAGAGCGGCTTGTGTCTCATAAACCGCCTTCTGCCCTTCAATCTCCGTCTGAATCAATGTCGCTTTTGCTTCGGCAAGGTCTTTCGGCGTATCCGTACCGACTTGGACGAGTTTTTCCAGACGTTCAACTACTGCTTTTTGGGCTTCGACGGTCGTTCCGGCGAGCTTGACGGCAGATTGCAGTTGTTGTTCGGCAAATGCAATTTCGGCATCCGCTTTCTGCCAATCGGCAAACGTTGTCAACAATTCCGTCGAGTGGAACTGCCAGAAATCGCTCAGCTCCACTGTACCCGGTGTACCGGCTAAATTTTGAGTGCCGTCTACACCGTTGCCGTTTGTTTGCAAACTCGCAACATTGACACCAGTTGCGGTGACAATCGGTTCGGTTGTTTCCGACCGGTTGACGGCGGTGATACGCAGTTTGCGATATATTGGTGAATCGGGACAAATAGAAATGCTTTTTGGACCGGTAACAGACACATCGGATTCCTGTCGGGAGGGCTCTGCGGCTTCATGGGGATGACCGTCATGTCCATGCCATATTGTTAAATAGACGAGGAGCAAAACAACGATTCCGAGGCAAAGAAAAAACTGGAAACCGTCCCACACGCGCTGAGATAAATATAATTTTTGGCTCATTGATACTTCTGATACTTCATTTTGGAAATTATAACGCTGTTCAAAACCTATTTTGGAATAAATTTTATCACAATGTGAAAATTAAAAAAGAAGGCACAGACGAAAAAACTTTGTCAATCTGCTCATTTTTAGGTTGTCCGCATCAAAGAAATTGCTTTATTCAATGGGTGATGGAATGCACATTGTTTATGGAATCAATCCCGACAACGCTGTTATATGTGTACAACGCCCGCCAATAATCAGCACGACTGGTAACAAACAGCCGAACTGTTTCCCGATAACTGCGTTCCGCATCGAGAACGTCAATTAAAGGACGACCGCCCGCTCTGAATCCTTCGACCATAATATCACGAACTTCTTTAGCCAGACGAACTTCCTCCTTGGCAAATATATGAGATTGTTTTTGAGCAGTGCGAAAATTTCTGTCCGCCTCGACAATTTCCGCATGAAGTTCGACGATTCCGGCTTGGTAACGGTGATTGCTTTGAACAAATGCTGACCTTGCTCTTGCCTTGTTTCCCTGATTGCGGTCGAACAAAGGAACCGAAACAGTTAGACCGATTCCCCAATTGTTGTAATCCTTGTCTTCACCCGCCAATTTTGAATATTCCCGCCCCGTTCCTGCAAATGCTGTGACTTCAGGATAAGCGTTGCGTTTTTCCATAAGTATATCTGCCTTTGCTTTGGAAACCCCTATTCGCAAGGCACGAATATCCGGTCGATTTTGTTGCGCCATAGCAAATGCCTCTTCCAACAGCATCGGGGCTAATACGGTTGGGGCATTCAGACCGCCGGTGATGTCGAAATTTGGGTCGTAGTCAACACATCCAAATAGAGAACGCAACTGGGCTTTGAGTATGTCCAGGGTCTTTTCCGCTTCGAGAAGTTCCTGACGGCATTGCAGCACGTCCAGATTGATTCGTTTCCATTCAACGACTGGAATCCCGCCCGCTTCAACACCGTTTTTAGCAATCTTTTCGAGTTGAATCAAAAGTTCCAAATCTTCACGCGACACAGACAGTATGGCTTTGGCTTCGAGTACATCATAGAACGTTGTTGCCGCCTCTGTTATACGTTCACGTATCAAATCGGCGTATTCCGCTTGGGCTTGACACACATCCCATCGGGCACTGTTCATTGCCGCTTTCCGCTTGGCAAATAGGAACCAATCGATGGAAAATTCGACCTGAAAGTTCAGTTCCGGCGGTCCGCCCCAATACTCTCCTTTTTCAATAGGTATGAACGGAAAGGCACCTCCTTCTACCGTGAATTCTGGATTTGGAAGCAGCGAACTGGTACAATACTCTGCTTGTGCTTGGCGGATGTCCTCTTTACCGATGCGCAGTTTTGGGTCAGAGGTTAGCACTGCGGAAATCACTTGGTCTAATGTCCATGCTTGCGGTGAATCTGACTTCGTATCGATGACGGAATCTGTAGAATTTATCTCCGTAATTGCCGCAACAGTTTGTATCGGTTGAGTGACTTGAATCGGCTGGGCGACATACCAATCTCGACGCGCAGACGGTTTTGAACTCTTCGGCAAGACCGGCACTGGCGGAGTACTTTGCGGCAGAACGATAATTTCCTGCGACGAACAATCACCGACCGTCCAAACGGTCAGAAACAGGAAAAAAGCAAATAAACACTCCTTGCGGGACATAACTATCCTCGACGTATCCTTACCCGGAGACCACCGTGCAAGTATCTCCTACACTCACACGTCCCGTTAATCGGCTTTTCGATTCGTCCGTCGTTTATTAAAATTGTATATGCAGATTATTCGGATTGTGCTGGTTTTGCCTCTTTACTCAAATGTTACCGATTGATTTATTTTTGGAATCTGGTTATTCAATTAACGCCACCTGCTTCTGTTCCGTTTGGGTTGACTTTTCCGCCAACGATATTTTTGTATGGCACGGGATCAACCTGAACGGCTTGGTGTAAAAGACGATAAAACAATTTACCGCGCGATACGAAATATTGAAAGGACTTAAGTATCCGCTGCGGATAATGGTCGGCGAACACGACTGGTACTACGACATGGGAGAAAAATGGCGGTCGCTTTTCGGAGAACCGGCTTGGAGTTTCGACCACAAACAGGCAGGAGGAAACTGTACCGAATACATTTGAGGCGGAATTGCCAACCCTCCAGCCGACGGACTCCCGTCTCCCGACTTACACTTCGTAGGGTTCGTTATTGTTCCGGTGAATGCCGGGAATTTCGTAGTTCGGCATGTCAAGCAAGGTCTCCGGCAGTACACCGCGTTTGACCATTTCCTGAACGTGGGCTATCATCATCGAATGTTCCATCATCGCTGCGACGTGGTCTTCGTCCTTCATTCCCTCTGCTGAAACTTCAAAAGATGCCGGTAGAGCGAAGCAACCATTCTGCTGATGGGAATTCCCTTCTCCCAGTTTCTGGAAGCGTATTTTTCGGCACCCTGACGTAACCATTCTCCAAGACGTTCCATTGCAAACGGTGAAATCAAATCAACTCGCGACTTACCCTCCGCTGCGTCCCGAACAGCACCGGTAGCGAACTCTTCGCGTTTGCCGGAGTCCTGCATCGGCAGATTGCCTGCTGTAAACTTTTCACCGCGAAGGTCAATGCGGTACGCAAACCCGTCCGAACCGAGGTGCTTGAACGAATAGCGGAGATATCCCTGTTTCTCCAACAGGAAAAATGCTTTCTCCTGTTCTTCCGTGTCGGTACCGTGCTGATACAACAGTTCGATTTCAAAACCGTCTTCGGGAAACCTTTCGGTCAGTTTTTGAAACTCTGCACGGGCGGATTCCGTGAGATTTGTGTCCCGCCGCGATTGTTCAACAAGATGGGAAAGTTTTCGTAAATCAGTCATTTTTTACCTTTCAAAAGTATTTTTTAGAAACGGCAGCCGTGAAAAGCGGCTGTAGTGAGGAGTCCCAGACAGAAAAAAAGGAGCAGTTGGAATTGCCGGGACACAGTTAATTCCGGCGGTTTGGGTAAATCAGGCGCGATAGGCGGATATATTTTTCAAATGGGTTTGCGGTGGAAATTAAAAAGTGCAGTCAAAAGTGCTGATTGCGGTTGACCGCACTCGTACCGCAATCTCTCGCCGTAAGTGTAGTAAAATCAAGGAGTTTGCGAGATTGCGGTGAAAAACA
>WRCR01000252.1 GCA_009783865.1 Planctomycetaceae bacterium
CCAACCGCCGAAATGCTTGAGCAGGTCTCACGACTCAAAGCGAAGGGTTTCACGCTCATCGATTATCACATTCATCTGCGCGGCGGAATGACAGCCGAAAAGGCGTTTGATTGGGAAAAGAAAACCGGTGTTATCAGCGGTGTTCTCGAAAATCACGGAAGAGCATGGCCGCTCTCCGACAACGAAAAACTTGCGGCGTTCATCAAAGATGCCCGCCGTTTTCCGGTTCTCGTCGGAATTCAAGTCAACGACCGCGATTGGTACAAAACCATCACGCCGGAACTGCGGAAACAGTTGGATTACATTCTTGCCGATACAATGATAATGAACGACAAGAACGGCAAAGCGCAAAAACTTTGGCTAGAAAACGAATACACGATAGACAACTCCGATGAATGGCTGGAACAGTATTATCAGCATTGTATGACGGTTGTCAGCGAACCGATAACGGTGCTGGCGAATCCGACTTGGTTGCCGCCGAGAATGGAAAAGCACTACGCTCAAATTTGGACACCAGAACGAATGGAGCGGTTCATCGATGCGGCAGTAAAGAACAGCGTTGCGCTGGAAATTCAATCGCCGTCTGAATATCCCAAGCCGGAGTTTATCAAGTTAGCGTTGAAAAAAGGAGCGAAGTTAACCGTCGGACGAAACAATCACGCAGATAAGCCCGACGAGTTGAAACGTTCTCTAACGCTGCTTGAAGAACTTGCCGTCAAGCCGGAAAATATGCTGGTGTTGAAGAGTTCAAATGTTCTTTCGCCGGTGAATTCAAAACTTAATCAAATCAAAAACCCTTCGCTTGACGAGTTGCGCAAGAACTTTGCGAAACCGAATCGGGATTACAGCACCGGTCCGCTTTGGACTTGGAACGATTTGCTAACCGAGGAGCAAATCCGCTCTACACTTCGGGATTTAGCGGCGCAAAACGTCAAACAGGTCTGGGTGCATCCGCGCCCGGGCTTGATGACCCCGTATCTTTCCGACGATTGGTTTCGGATGTGGAAAGCGTCTCTTGACGAAGCCGAAAAACTCGACATGAACGTTTGGATTTACGATGAGAACTCGTATCCCAGCGGTTTCGCCGGCGGCTTTGTACCGGAAGCACTGCCCGACAGCCGCGGTATGGGATTGAAGTTCGAGGAAGTCAATAAACTCGATGCCATCGACGAGAATGTTTGGTACGTCTTCGATGCCGCGCTCAAAAACATTACCGAAACGGCAAAGAAAGACGGAAAACTTCCGCCGCTGGAAAATAATCAGAAGTATCTTATCGGCAAAGTCCAATACACGCCGATCGGCGGCTGGTTCGGAGGAAAATGGTACGTTGACCTCTTGAAAAAAGGCGTTACGGAAAAATTCATTGAAATAACTCTCGATGCTTACAAGCGGGAAATCGGCGAACACTTCGGCAAACGGGTACCGGGTGTCTTCACGGACGAACCGCATCCAGCTGGAAGTTATGTCGGAACTTGGGTTTCGTGGAACGATGAAATTCCGAAACTCTTCGAGGAAAAATTCGGGTATTCGCTCATCGACAATCTTCCGTCGCTGCATAAACCGGTCGGCGATTGGAAAAAGGTGCGGCATAATTATCACGCCTTGATTCTCAAACTTTTCGTAGAACGCTGGGCAAGACCTAACTTTGAATGGTGCGAAGCAAACAACCTCGAATGGACAGGACACTATTGGGAACATGGGTGGCCCGGCACTTCACACGGACCGGACAACATGGCGATGTACATTTGGCATCAACGTCCTTCGATTGACTTGTTGATGAACACGTACAACGACAACAGTGCCAATGCCCAATTCGGTAACGTCCGCAGCGGCAAGGAGTTAGCATCGATTGCCAATCAGATGGGATATTCCCGGACGCTTTCCGAAAATTACGGTGCAGGCGGCTGGGACTTGCGCTTTGAAGATATGAAACGGCTCGGCGATTGGTCTTACGCTCTCGGTGTTAATACCACGAATGAGCATCTTTCTTACGTTACCATCAGAGGTGCCCGCAAGCGCGACCATCCGCAGTCGTTTTCGTATCACGCTTCGTGGTTTGAGAACTATCAAGTACTTGCCGATTACTTCACGCGGCTGTCATATATGCTGTCGCAAGGTCGGCAAGTCAACCGCATCGTTGTGCTTGAACCGACCACAACGGCGTGGATGTATCAGGGAACACCGGAACTCGGCAGCATCGGTAAGTCGTTCACTGATTTGGTCAATGCACTGGAACAGAATCAGGTCGAATACGATTTGGCAAGCGAAGACACGATAGCCCGCTTCGGTAAAGTTGACAGCAGAACGTTTTCCATCAATCTCGGCAAGTACGACTTGGTGATTTTGCCGCCGTATATGGAAAACCTGAATCGCCGCACACTGGAATTGCTGTCTCAATACGCAATGAACGGCGGTAAATTGCTATGTGCCGGTGAGTTTCCGACCCGTTGCGACGGTGCTTCGCCCGGCGATGCCGAAGCAAGATTGCTGCGATTGCTCATCACTTTGCCGTCTTCGGAAAAAGTCACGCAGGAAACCGCCGTGACCATTGCGAAAAAGCGGACCGCCGACACAGGACTTTCGATTACAGTGCCGGAAGGAACACGAAGCATCTTTCATCACCGTCGGACTTTGCCGGACTGCGAAATTGTTTTTATCTGTAATGCTGACCAAGAGAAAACGGTCAATGTGTTCGTTGAATTTCCAAAGGGAAAATATCCTACGGCTTTGGGATTAGATACCGGTAAAGAAGGTTATATTCAAAAGGCATACTCTATGAAATTTAATATGCTTCCCAGCAGTAGTTGTCTGTTCCTGCTTTCGGATAAGATAATATCAGATGCAAATACCTTCGTTGGAGGAGTGGAAATCAGTGTTGTGAAGGGTTCCGAAACAACCATCAAACGTCTCGACTCCAATGTGTTGACGCTGGATTATGTTGACATGAAAGTCGGCAATGAAGAAAAGAAAGACGTTTACACTTATCAAGCCGATAAATGGATTTGGCAAAAGAACGGCTTCGGAAAGAATCCGTTTGACAACGAAGTGCAATTCAAAGACGGGTTGATTACAAAGACCTTTCCAGCGGACAGCGGCTTTTCGGCAACCTACCGGTTTACGCTTGAAGGATTCGGCGACACAGTCGCCAGCTCTTTTGCCTTCGTCATTGAACGCCCTGATTTATACAAGGTTTCCTGCAACGGCAAGCCGCTGGCAACGCCGGAAAACACCGGCGGACAAACACCGGAGTTTAAGGAGTGGTATCTCGATAAATCCTTCGGTAAATTCGACATTTCTGAGGCGGTCAAGAATGGCGATAACGAAATAACGCTCACGGCAAATCCGCTGACCGTTTGGACGGCACTCGAACCGGCGTATCTGCTCGGCGATTTTTCGCTGCGCAGTGCCGACAAGGGTTTCGTCGTCATTCCGCCGGTGCCGCTTCAACTGCGCACACCGGAACCGAAGGAAAAAGTCATCGCCCATAATCAGGAACTGGAACGTGTTTCCTGGCTGACAAAAGGCATCGGTTTTAGCGGCAGTGATGTGAACAGCGGAGACGCTGCACCGTTTCTGATGTTCGACCTTGGCAAGAAATATGACCTTGCGGAAATCAAAGTGTGGAATTACAACGAAGTTAACCTGACTAAACGCGGTGTCAAAGAATTATTCATTGCCGCCGCATTACCCGCAGAAGATAAGCGGCTTCCGGTAAAACCGTCAATGAGCGGTAATGTTGCGGATACTCCATATTTCGTCGCAGTGTCGCTCACGGAAGGTTCTTCCAAGGGTCCGCAGACCATTTCGCTTGCCGACAAGGACTTTACTGCTGTCCAAATGGTGGCTTTCACAGTCAAGTCCAATCACAACGGCGTTAGATATCCGGTTGCCGCAAGCGATTTGGAGAAGATGAAAAGTCAGGACAACGGTTTTGTCGGTTTGGCTGAAGTCCGATTTATAGCGAAAGACGGTTCAACTATTGACGGCGTAAAGATTCATAAAAAGTCAAGTGAACTTGTGACCGGCAGCCATGATCGGAGAGCGGCTTATATCCTCGACGGCAGCGGACTTGAATCACCGGAACAGCAGCAGGGCTGGCATGAACAGGGTCTGCCGTTCTATGCTGGTAAGGTTGCGTATTCACGGAGTTTCGACATCGACAAGGTTGAAGGAAAATACACGGTGAAGTTGCCGAACAGTCCGGTTGAATGGTACGGTGCAACGGCAAAGATTATCGTCAACGGCAACGATGCCAGTTCGGTTGTCAGCGCGCTATGGCAGGTTGATGTGACGAAGTTCATCAAGGCGGGTAAGAATGAAGTATCCGTTGTAATTTATGGTACGCCGAAGAACTTGTTGGGACCACATCACGCCGGCAAATTGCGCGGCAGTGCGTGGCCCAGTGCGTTCCATCGCGCGCCGGAACATCAGCCCGCGGGCAGTTCTTACGATGTCATCGGATACGGACTGTTCGGACCGTTTGAATTGGAATGTTTGCGTTGAGGATACTTGACAACATTCCCAAATGTATTAGAATTATTACAATGTTTGATAGTTAAAACTTTTTACATTGTAATGATTTTGTGAAATGATTGCCGTTTCCGCTATTGAAAAAGGTTTCCGTTCTGCACAGACGGATTATCTGCTCCGTTTTCCGACCGGCGCAAACGGCACCATTGTCGATATGAATACCGAGCCGGAACTGCTCGGACGCTTAATGGGAATGGGATTGTTCTCCGGTACCCGCTTCCGATTATTGCAAGGCGGCAATTCACAGCGCAAACCGCTGCTGCTCGCAGTCGGCGAAACCCGAATCGCTCTCGGACCCGAAATTGCCGAAACAATTCTTGTCGAAAAATGAGCGATGCACGAACACGATGAAATACTTGTCGCTCTGGTCGGGCAGCCGAATTCGGGAAAGTCAACCGTCTTTAATTACTTGACCGGCTTGCATCAATCGGTTGCAAACTCTCCGGGCGTAACGGTTACGAAAAAGTCTGGACATTATCACGAGCAGCACCGCCGCATTGAAGTCGTTGATTTGCCCGGCACTTACAGTTTGACTTCTTACAGTCAGGAAGAACGAGTTACGCGAAACTTTCTGCTGCTGGAACGCCCCGAAGTTGTAGTTGCGGTTGCCGATGCCGCTAATCTGCGCCGTCATCTTTACTTCATTTTTCAACTTCTCGAATTGCGAATTCCCGTTGTCGTTTGTCTCAACATGGTCGATTTGGCGCACCGGCGCGGAATGGACATCAACATTGAAAAACTACAAGCAGTGTTGAACTGTCCGGTTATTCCAACTAATGCCCGTGCAGGTGAAGGACTCGAAGAACTCCGAAAAACAATCAGCGAGGTCTCATCGATGCACGCTCATGAACCCTCACGCTGGAAAATTGATTACGGGCAACTCGAACCGGTACTCAACGAAATTGAAAGCCGATTGTCCGAAAAAACATCGCTGACGCAGGATTTTGATTCCCGCTGGCTTGCCGTGAAACTTCTCGAAAATGACCGCGAAGCAAGACGGATAGTGCAGCACCATATTCATGAGGGCGATTGGGAATCGCTGCTCAAACCGTGTTTGAAACAAGTTGAAAAGTACGAAGCCGAAACCGGTTCTTCGGCAAGGAAAACCATTTCCGCCGTTAGAAACGCGCTTGCCGAAACGATTGAAAACGATGTCGTTTCTCGTCCGATAGTACAGAAACGCAATACGGACTTGATTGACCGGTTTTTGTGTCATTCGTTTTTCGGTGTTGTTTTTGCCGCGCTTGCAATGTTTTTAATTTTTGAATTAGCGTTTCACGTTTCCGGTGCCTGGACTTGGATTCCATTCTGGAACAGCGAAGGGCAGTTCGAATTCATAACGCCGATTGCGGTATTCGAGACGATGTTTGACGTGTACATTCCGGCGTTGTTTGACTTGCTCCGCATACCGGACGGTGCTTTTCATTCGCTTGTTTATGACGGCATCATTACCGGTGTCGGCGGCGTACTTGTTTTTGCGCCGGTGATTTTCTTCATCTTTCTGTTTATTTCTGCGCTGGAACAAAGCGGTTATATGCCGCGAGTTGTCGTAGTGCTTGACCGGCTCATGCGGTTCTTCGGTTTGCACGGGCAAAGCGTTCTGCCGATGATACTTGCGGGCGGCATAGTCGGCGGCTGTGCGGTTCCTGCGATTCTTGCAACGAGAGCAATGCGGGGACAG
>WRCR01000253.1 GCA_009783865.1 Planctomycetaceae bacterium
CACAGACCTTTCTCGGTTCGCGTCCCGACGCTTGGTCGCCGGAACAGCAAAATAATTTTGCGGTTTTCTTTTCCCGAATCGGATACAAGGAGACCGCTCAATGGAAGGAAGAAATCGTTTATCGGATACGCAAGGCACTTGACTCCGGCGAAGTGATTTTTCCCGACGGCACAAAGGGAACCGTGAAGCCCGACCAGGACCCGCGGCAGGTTCTCGCCGACTGGCTTGTTTCGCCGCAAAACAAGCAGTTTAATCAGAACATAGCGAACCGCGTTTGGTATTGGCTCTTCGGTTTCGGTCTTGTTAATGAGCCGGACGATTTCCGCAAGGAAAATCCGCCGGTGCATCCGCAACTGCTGGATTATCTCGCCGAGGAACTTGTCCGGCAAAAGTACGATTTGAAAAAATTGTATCGGGTTATTTTGAATTCTTCGGCGTATCAGCAGTCATCAATTCCGCGAAAAAAGCAGTCGGGTGACATAGAATACTTCGCTTCGTATCCTGTCCGGCGAATTGAAGCGGAGGTTTTGCAGGACATTTTTATCAAGATTTTTGACTTGCCGATAACATACATTTATGAAGTGCCGGAGCCGTTCACTTATATTCGTCCGCGGTTCAAGACGATAACGCTGTCGGACTCCGGTATTTCCAGTTCATTTTTGGAAATGTTCGGCAGGGCTTCCCGCGACACCGGTTTTGAAAGCGACCGCAATAACGGAATAACGGAATCGCAGGAACTTTTTCTTATCAATTCGACGGAAATCAATAATTGGGTTTCACGTTATGTTCAGCGGCATCCGGCTTTTGTACCGGGAAATAGAGCACAGCAGAGACGGGGAATTAGTGAAGAGCAGCGTGAAGCGATTAAGAAGTTCGTCAATGAGTCGTGGCTGACTTTCTTATCGCGGTATCCTTCGCAGGAAGAGAACAAAGTGATACTCGAAGAACTGATGTCCGCTGACAAACCCGGTATACAGCGGGCGCAAGACCTCATTTGGGCATTGCTAAACACGAAGGAATTCTTGTGCCGGCATTAGACCTGTGACAGCATTAGACAAGATTTACAGGATTTTAAGGATAGGGAAGAACGCCACTTTATTATCCTATAAATCTTGTCTAAAAAACAAATCCTATAAATTCAATAAATTCTGTCTAAAAATGATTCACAAAGATATTACGGAAAAAGTTATCGGCTCCGCCTACAAGGTCTATAATCAATTAGGGTTTGGGTTCCTTGAGTCGGTTTATAAGAAAAGCCTATTGATTGAGTTGGAAAAACAGGGACTCAAAGCGAAAGAAGAAGCCGCTATTACCGTCTTTTATGACAATGTGCCAGTCGGTAATTTTTTTGCTGATATCATTGTTGAAGATGATATCATTGTGGAATTGAAATCTGTCCAAAACATTGTCGTTGGTCATGAAGTGCAACTGGTCAATTATCTTAATGCAACAAAAAAAGATACCGGACTCCTCCTCAATTTTGGACCGCAAGGAGTCGATGTGAAACGAAAATTCAGAAAACATAAGTAACTTTGACAAGATTTACAGGATTTTAAGGATAGGGAATAATATCACTTCCTTATCCTATAAATCCTGTAAATCCTGTCTAAAAACTTGCTTCCTTTTCCGCTAAGACGAACAGCAAGTCGCTCAAGCGGTTGACATATTGCAGCAAAAGACCGGAGACAGCCGGTTCAATGCGTGACAGTGTGACAAGGTTTCGTTCTGCACGGCGGCAAACGGCGCGGGCAAAATGCAAGTACGCCGATGATTTATTTTCACCGAAAATAACGAAATCGGAGAACGGCAATAGGTTTGCCGCATCGATGTCCTGTTCGAGTTGCCGAATGTGTTCCGGCGTAATTCTTGCCGGAGTTTCTTCAGGTGAAACAATTTCGGCGTTGAATTTCAGCAATTCGTTTTGAATCCTGAAAACGATTTTTTCGTTCAGCGGCGACAATCCTTCTGCTCTTGCAATGCCGAGGACAGAAGACAATTCGTCTGTATCTCCGCAAACGCAAAGTATTAGATTGTCCTTTTGAATCCGCTGTTCGGACAAGAGGGAAGTTGTACCGTCATCGCCGGTGCGTGTGTAGATTGTCATGCGGTATCCTTACAATTATTCGTCAAAGAATTCTTCGTGGCGGACGATGCCGGATTCTTCTTCAACTTCGTTGTGTGTTTGCCAACGCCAGCGGCGAAAACCGCGCCGTTTTTCTTTGCGGACTTTAATTTTCGGTTCGACATAAATACCGAGCAGTTTCATGAAGGACTCCCACAATGTCGGTTCGGCAACATATTCTACGTCAACGAGTTCAAATGGTTTTTCGGGTTCGAGATACAATTTCCGCATTGAGATTTTCGGACCGAAGTCGCCGCCGCAGCGGCTGCACGGCTGCTTGTTTTTCGGCGAGCGGACAGCGTGACCGCATCCTTTGCAGACGTGTCTGTATTCCCAAGGACCGAAACCGAAATGCTCTTCTTTCATGATGAAAACGGAAAAATGTAAAAAATTCAATACAGCGCATTATACGGTTTTTTTCAAGGCATTGCAAGGGCAGGGAAGGGGAGTCACAAACTCAACCGCGTAGGATTATAACGATAAAATGGATTTTTTCGGAAAAAATACCGGTGTTCCTGAAATTTCTTTTCAGAATCCGATGCGAAAAATACGATAATACCGAATGAGATAGTTTTTCGTTATCTCAATAATAGCCGACGGTGACTACCGCCGTATTAAAAAAATTGTGCAAGGATGCGAATACGATTATGGAAAGAACCGTATTAACAAAGAAAACCGCCGGAAACCGCTGCGGATTTATTTGCGGACTGCTGTTCGTCTTCGCTTCACTACATCTCGCTACGAATGTCAACGCTCAAGGCGTAGGACAGCAATACGTGCCGGTATTTAACCAAGATAGCGAATGTGTCTTTTTGCTCGACTTCGACGGTATTCCGCAGCAGCAGCAAGTCGTAGTTGCTGAAGCAGCAAAATACTGGGTAAATATACTGAAAGCAACGGGAAAGATGCCCGTTGACCCCGTGACCGGTGAGCCGCAGCCGGTTGTTATCAATATTTTTCCCATGAATGTCGCCAACAATGCCGGTGCAGCGTCAAACGGAATGGTGCTGTCCGATAATTCTTTGGCTCCCGATAGGTTTAATACGGTAACGAAACCGCAAGCGTTAATTGCTGACGGATTTTGCAGCGAAGAACTGTCGTCACCTTACTTTGTTGATGCCAACGGGAATTATTTCGGAGATGGACTCAATCCTCACGCTTTTATAGGCATTGGTACCGGCTGGGCTTCGTCGACTGACCCGGTAGATGTTAGCGGACGCGTTATGAATGACCTCTTGCCGGTTATCATACACGAAATCGGTCACGCACTAGGTATCACTAATGACGTAAGGGAAGGTGTAGACGCGGATACTGGTACCTGGGAATACGTTTTTCCAGAACAAGTTTCGCGCTGGGGTTCCCGATTGAGGGACGCAAATGGAAAAATTGCAAAACCCGGTCTTATCATACAGCATCCTGACGAATTTGCCGACCCCGATAAGTACTTTGATATCGGAGACAGCCGGATAAAAATAGATAGTAACAGCAACCTTGTCATTCACGACCCCAATGAGGAAATACCGGTTCCAACCTTCGTAGGAAAAAATGCACTGGAATTGTGGTATGGAAAGTCCATCGATAAAATGACGGCGGAAGAACTGAACCGCGGTGTTCCAATACAAGGGCTGCTTGATAATTCCGGAATATGGATGTTCAGTACCGGCGGTGTTTTGTCGCACATTGACACGACTAATTCGCTGATGAGTTGGCAGGAATACCGAAACTATAACGGGTTCATCGAAATAGAACTAGCAACGTTGCAGGACATCGGATACGCTGTTGAACGGCGCGACTTCTTCGGGAAATCCTATTATCAGGATGGAAACGGATATTTCGATACAAAAACCGGCAAGTGGAATTACGGAACGCAAGTCGTAAATGCCAACGGATTTAGTAAATGGAATTACGGTACCGCAAGTTATTCGGGAGAACCTAATCAGAACAATTTCGCAATCGGGGCGCATTTGTTTGCGAATAACCTGAATGTTTTGCAAACAGGCGATATTTTTGCGGACGGTCCCGGTAGTGCCGGTGTGCGGATTGACGGACAAAATAACCAACTGACTATTGATAAAAACACGGTTATTATTACCAATGGCATCAATGGGGACGGTGTTGTTGCCGCTTACGGCAGTAATCATAACATCATTCATCAGGGATATATCGAAGCAAGCAACTACGGCGGTAAAGGTATCAGTTTTAATTTCGGTATTCCGCTAATTGGTGATGTACGGGGTTCATATAGTTGGATTACAATACGCGGCACTAACAATGCCATCATAGCAACGGAGTTGATACCTGAACTGCAAGGTCCGCTGGTCAACAATCTTGACATTACCGGTACGATTATCGGCGACAGCGTGCGTTCAAGAGCAACTTATGGATATGCTGATGAGGATTCGGGAAACAATTTGCAACTGCGCAAGGAATTTGACCTTGGAGCGGCAATTTATATCGACCAGACAGCGCACTTGCAAAACCTTAACATCATGAACGGCGCGGTAATCAAGGGCGATATAATTTCCTACTGGACGGGACCGGATTGGATGGTGAATAACGTGAACCGCAGCGGTTCATGGACAGCCCCCAATGGTTATCCGACTGTATCGGCGGCTAATCCTTCCCGATCGGAATATAATTATCAGATGGGAACAATGCAGACAAATCTGACTTTCGGATTGAAAGCAGCGGAAGACGGCTCGGCAACCGAAACAGTTGACCCGAATTTTTATATTAAATATGACGGAAACATCAATTACTTCCGTTATGAGTTGTATCCGGCAACGGTATCGAACTGGAATCCGGATGATGGAACATACTCGACCACTATACAGATATTGAACCCCGACGGGGAAACATATTCACCGTATAACCAGATAGAGTACGACCCTTACGATCCAGCCACGTGGGATGTTTCATGGAAAAACCTTATGCGGGCTGACGGATTTTATTACGTATCCGGTGCTACGACCCAAAATACCACAAACCTTGATTTCAAATATTTTACGATTGAACGGGACCTCGCTAATGACAAGGTATATGCCGGTGTCGCAACGCCGGGTATCATTGACCTGCGTTTTGCTGCCGGTACAACTGAACTGGTCGGCAGTAAGGTCTATGCTCGCAACGCAACAGTTGATGCCGGAGCAACGCTCGTATTAACCACCGACTCGACCCGTGCATATAGTGTTTTAGACCCAAGAAGCGTAGAATACGGAGAGTACGACGGCTCACCGGAAATTCACGTGGGAACTTCATGGAACGATACGGACTACAACAAGGGCGGAACCTTAACCTCAAAAGACACCATAATTCAATGGGACCAGACGAGTTATCCTTTTCCATACGGATATACCGAACTTATGTTAGATCCGGCGGCTAAAGACAAAGATGCGGCGTATAATGACTCAACCCGCTTTTTTACTAATAACGGAAGAATTACAGGCAACGGTTCGTTCTTTGTCGGCGGTATGACAAATTCGCTCAGCAGTAGAGATGGAATTCTCGTTGGAACTACTACAGGAACGGGTTTTCTCGGAGCAATAGACCGCTCTGGAATTACCTATTATTCCGGGACGTTCATTAACAACGGAACACTTGCACCGGGAGCGGATGATGGAAAATATGTCGGCACGATTAAAATCTTCGGCGACCTGCGTCTCAATCCTACCAGCGTCTATGAAATGACATTGAGCCGGCAGTTGCGGACTGACAGCGACGGTTATCCTACCGATGAAGACGGGAATTATATCCGCCCTAACGGTGATGTTATCGACTCTGCCGGAAACCTTGTATATGACTCTGTTTACAACGAAGCAACGCATCTATTCCAAGATGTACGCAGAAAACGTGACCCCGCTTATGTAGAAAGCAACGACAAACTGATTGTTTCCGGTGAAACCCGGCTCGGCGGCACACTCCAAATTGACGTTGCGCCGGGCAGTAAATTTGATTCTGTGCGGTCAACATACACTGTTATAGAATCAGGTCTCTTCACACCGGGTTCACGCTTCGATTCTGTAGTATCCAGTGCAGCGTTTCTGACTTTCCTGCCCGAACTGGAATTTGTTCAGTA
>WRCR01000254.1 GCA_009783865.1 Planctomycetaceae bacterium
TATGCAGGTGTTTCATTCGGTTAGGAAACAGTGAATTCTGGAACGAGGGAAATCTCGATACGTTCTAACATATTTAATCACGTCCGAAAATTTCCCATTCGACAATACCGTTCTGACTCAACGGAAATGTTTCTTTCAGGTCTTCCAATTTGACGAAACGGGTTTTGCGAACCGGTACGTCGAACTCCTGCTCCTCTGCCGTGTGCCGCAATGTTATCGGAATCTTTGAACCATCGGAAAATACCAGTGTTGCACTCGTCCACGTTTTTTTCGAATCAGGAAAAACTTTCAAATACAGCACTGTTTTTTCGACAGATACTTCGCGTCCGAAATCAACCTGCACCCAAAGGTCAGTGCGCGGGTCAGGATGCCAGCAAGTACCGCCGGACGATTTATCGCCGTCAATTAAATTTTTCGGCGAAAACTCCGCCCGATATTTGTGGTGACTGTTCGACGCTGCATGAGGATAACAGCGAATCTGATGTGTTGCCGCAAACGGATTCAATGCCAGATTGCGTACCGGATTGCCCGCTACAGTAGAACCGCCGCGGGAATTAAGCCCTTCGGCAATACCGTGAATCGGGACTTGTTCGTTCTTAACTTTGAACTGTTCGAGGAATGTTCTTTGGACATCCCAGCCGCCGAACTCCATCTGCGGAAATTCGTCCAGCGAAAATGTCTTGCCGGTCGCTAAATGTTCCTTGTACTTGTCGAGATGAACGACTTCGACCATCGCATGGCGCAGCCGCTTCGCTTCGTTGAAGAGATAAACGCCGCGAAGTTGGTCGCCGTTCCGGTGATAAAGGTGATTTCGACAGGCATCCCACGTGTTTGCCTCCATCCACGAACCGCAATACGGAACGAGAAGGTCAATCCAGCAGGCGATGCGTTCCTTTTCTTCCTGCGAAACCTGAACGCCGTAATGCGAGGTCTCAAGATACTGCATCAGTTTGCTTTTCGCAGCACCTTCGTGATACGGCGGATTCATCTCTGCGTGACCGCAAGCGTGCGGAAAGTCCACCAAGATATTTTTGACAATATCCTCATCAACATCTTTGTTGGCATATAGGGAACTATATTTCGTCAAGAAACCGTATTTTGTCAGTCCGATGTACGATTCACTGAGGTCTCGACCAAGTCCGGGGGTCTGGGTATTTTGTGCATTTGCCGCTGTGATATTTCGATACACATCCCGCCAGACAGCGTTCTTGACCAAGACGTTTATGTCATAAGTTCCCGAGTCGCCGAGCAGCGACAGCGGAACATCTGCCTTGTCAGGATTTTTCGTACCGGCATGACAACATATACAATGGGCATCCCAGATAGGTTGAATTTCGCGGCGATAACTAAATCCCCTCGGCACGTCTTCGCCTTGCGGTGCGTTGACTCCGAGATATTCCCATGCCCTGCGTTCCAATTCCGTGAAAAATTCCAGTTGTTCCTGAACCGGTTCTTCTTCCGGTTTGAAAAACGGTGTCAACTTGCGCGGCAGTTTTCTAATCGCCTTAGTTACCAAAGTATTGCCGATGAAACTGGTGTTCTTGTCTTCGTGACAGCCGACGCAAGACAGTGTTTCGCCGGGCTGCAAGATAGTCCAACTCCGCATGGTTTGGACGGCATAACCCTTTTCGTCAAGCAGTTGGAAATACACCGGCGTTCTTGCCGGGACGTTGAAGAGAACACTGCCGTCGTCTTCGACATCGACGGTCCCTAAAACGTGTTTGACATCATAACTTCCGTTGTTGACAGCAATAGCAGTGGTAGAACGTCCGCCGGCAGGATGAAGAAGAACCTGTGTTGTCGATGCAGAACGTCCATCGAGACCAACTACCCGCAATTTTTTAACGGCTCCGCGTTCAACTCCTTCCATCGCCGGACCATGATAAACATCTTGTACGTAAAACGTTCCGTATGACTTGGACTGGTCAACTTGCGTAGGGCGCACCGGCGGAATTTCACGGGCAGCAAGCGGGAAGACCTGACCGCTTGAAATCGTTGGGTCGTAAATCAGCAATTCCCGTTCTCCAATGGTTCCCATATAGTAGTTGCGGGGCGGCTTCGTTCTTTTGTCTGTTATCAAAGCGGGTTTCACTTCACCGGAATTTTCCATCCAATAGATGCCGAATTTGGTCGGATACGGTCCCCGCGGCACATAAGATGCCGGTCTGAACGGCGGCACCGGCAGATAGGAAACGAGGTAATTCCGCTCGTCAAGAGCCCAAGGATATTGGTATTGGTCCCCGGAACAGCCGAGAGTGTTTGCTCCTTGCGGTGTCCATTCATACGGGTCGACATCCGGCTTCGGCATCGGTATTTCGGGACAAATGTATTTAATTCCTTGGTTTTCCTGTGTTCCTTTAGTACGGTCTATCATCACCAGTTTGCCGTGCTGCGGAACGTGATGACCGACCATGATTCCGACGGCTTTTTGCGTGCCGGGAATTCCGCGAATATGCGTCAAGCCCGTTGGAATAAGCGAATTATTACCGTAATACTCCGTTTGATTGGTGCCGTCTGCGTTCATAACCATAGCCGGCTGTAAGGCACCGGCGTTGCGGTCAGCGTACTCCCAGCGGGTATAGGAAATTCTGCCGTCTGGCAGTACCGATGGATAACAGGAATGAGCGTGGTCGTATGAAAGCCGCCGGACAAAACGTCCTTCTCCATCACAAGTATAAAGGTTCGTCACGTTAGACCACCAGCACGGTGCCGACTGAACGCCGCGTGTCGATTCGAAAATGATGTCGCCCGAAGGAAGATAACAGGGTTCCAAGTCGGCGGTGCCTGCTCCGAAGGTTATCTGCCGTACACTGCGGTCTGCAACTTCCATAACGTAAATGTGAAAGTCGTCGTCAACATCGTTCCTGCGCATCGAAAACGCAATACGTTTACCGTCAAAGGAGACGCAAGGGTCCCGCAGCATGCCGGCGGGACAATCGTACAGAATTTCGGTCGAAACGGTACCGTCATCGCTGATTGTCATAAGGCAGAGTTCCGCACCCATTTGATAGTCCGGTCCGCGTTCCCGAAAATCGGCATCGGATAAATGCGTCGTATGCATGAACATCGCTTGTGACTGACCGATGACATGATGTTTCGTATAAACATACTGTCGGACTTGACCGGCAAATGCGGCGGACAACCGCGCTTTGCGGCGCAGTTCACAGAGACCGAAATAGAACTCTTTCCAAGCAGGGGCATTGCCGGGCTTTTTCGTTTCAAGGAAACCGGTCAAGGTTTTTTCATGTTCGTCAGTCGGAATGCTGCGCCGTTTTAGTTCGTTGAGAACCCTGCGAATCATTCCTGCTTCGATGTCATTCGCATCGGCATCGGCAAAGCATTTCGTGAGGTCGGGCAAAACAATTCCGGCGGGATTGTCCACTACTGTTCTGTCTTCAGTGCTTGCGAGGTCTTGATACATCCAGTCCTTTTGGAGTTGCCAGACCGGATAGGCAACTGTGTTGCGGTTTTTAATGTCCGCTTCGCTTGCACCGGGTGTAACCGGTGATTTTGCATAAGCAACTGTGGAAACTGTTACCGCGGCAATCGCTGCAAAAACAACAACTAACGAAAAAATAAAACGTAACATTAGATTATCTCCGCATTAAACACAATGAAAATATGTAATTATCTGGAGTCCTTCGTTTGTGTATAGATTAAGGTTTTAACGGGTTCGCCGATTTCGAACACCTTTTTAACACTTTTGTTTTCAATAGTCAATTCCAAGGGCGATTTTTCACGGTCAGTGTATTGCGCATCAATGAGCGAATACGTTTTAATATCTTCCACCCATTTTCTCGTATCACTTTCGGGATTGTCCCAGCCCTGTCCTTCATAGATTGTTTTTGTCAGAAATATCTTGTATTTTCCTGCCGGTGCGCCGACGAATTGCCCGTGAGTACGGACAGCAGCATTTCCGCTGCGGTCTGTTATTCCGCCGACTGCCCAGCGGCTGTTCACTTCCGGGTCGTACAATACAACCTGAACGCCTTCGACCGGTGCGCCGTTTTGGGTAATTCCGATATTACAGGAATACAATTTTGGAAAATCCTTCGGCTTTTCCGGTCCGCCGCAACCGGATAGAGAACAGACGGCAGTACAGAAAAAGACGGCAGACAGCAGACGGCAGACAGCAGTTAGTTTCATAGTGAATAGTTAGTTAATAGTTAATAGTGAGCGGTTAATAGCGGATAGCGGAACAATCGCTTGCGCAACTATTCACTATTCGTTATTCACTATTCACTATAAAGTTTTACTTTCTCCGCCGTTGATACTTCCGAGTGCACCCCAAACGCCGAAAGGGCTTTCTCCTTTCACGTATTCAAACGAAATAATAGTATTATAATTGCCGCAATCAATAGTATCAGAAATAAATCGGCAACTGCCGTCAGCCATCCCCGTATTTACTCCGCCGGAATGATAACTTGTTGCGGAATAAATTCCCCAAAACTGCCAATTGCCGTTTCTGGCACAACTCGGTGAATTCGGGGGGAGTATCGTATTAAACCCGCCCAATGCCGCAATTCCTGAAAACATAATTGCCCCGCGCAAAGAGCGGATTGGTCCGCTGATTTGATTCGTGCCGATTTGCTTTAATTTGCACGTGCCGGCATCCAATTTTGGGTCGCTTGTCCAAGAACCTGACAATAGAACATCGCTGGCGATTCCGCCGCGAAGAGTATCGGTATAGGGAGTAACATTACGGCTGTCAGGTGAAGAACAGGCCTCTGCTATAAACAGTGAATTACTCGTTCCATCAGTGCAGGCGGAAAGCGGCTGCCAATTGTATTCACTGAAAAAACAACGGGCAACATCTGCCGGATAAACAACGTATGCCGAATCGCGTGCAGTTGCAGGCGGTCCATAATTATTTGCGGCTGTCCAGTAAGACAGCCCCAACTCTGCAATATCGGCATTATTGTAAGAAACATCTCCCATCGAAAACATAATGTTGGTGCCTGCCGAAAGATTCGTTCCGGCACCGACACCGCTTGGACCGCGGATTTGCCTTGCAGTGCCCAGGTCCGAGGGACAAATCAGTGTACTGATCACCAATGTGTTAAAAACACTGGAGACGGTGTTATCATACACTGATTTACCCAGGGTACAATCGCTTAGGATTTGGTCGTAAGGGGCTTGCCGCTCCATGAAGGGACATAGGGCAAACGTCCCGCTCCAGCAGGGGTACGCTTTAACAGAGTACATTCTTGCCGGTAATGCTTGATGCACATCGGCGTAGTTGTGCAGAGCCAGCGAGAATTGTTTCATATTGTTTGCACACTGCATTCTTCTTGCCGCTTCACGAGCGGCTTGCACTGCGGGCAAAAGAAGTGCAATAAGAACGCCAATGATAGCGATGACTACGAGGAGTTCAACGAGAGTAAATGCTCTTACGAGCCGTAAGTGATAACTTACGGGCGGGTTATCACCCGCCGCTCGTATTTCGTTTCCCCCCCTCGAATCACCTAGATTCACGTTTTCTTTACTCATTTCAGTATCTCCTAATTGCAAAGTGATTATTTGATTATCGTAACCTAATCACATGTAGTATAACAGTGTGCATTGAGTTTTACAACCCACAATTTCCCGCCAAATATGTTGATATCCCGCCAATACGGCGGTTGACAAATTCCTTTCAGCGGGTGATAATAGAGCAAAATTTTGCTTTCGCATCGGGGGCTGAAGCCATGAAAAACATAAAAAAGAAGAAAAACGTTCTTTTGGTACTCGAAACTGCGCGGGCGATCAGCCGCGGCATCATGCAAGGTGTTTCCCGCTACGTGCTTGAACAGGACGACTGGATTGTTCAAATTGAAGACCGCGGACTTTTCGAATTGCCGTCTTCGTGGATCAAAGAGTGGAAAGGTCACGGTATCATTGCCAGCACATCATCGCTTGCACTTGCCAAAACGCTGCAAAGCAAAAACGTGCCGATGATCGAATTACTCGGAAATGGAAAGCAGATCACCGCGGAAGTACGGTTTGACGATGATGCCGCCGCCGGAATGGCAGTTGAACACTTCACTCAAGCCGGATTCACCGATTTCGCGTTTTTTTCCGTCGGCAACGCATGGTGGACACAGAACCGCCAGGAGGCGTTTTGCCGTTATGTTGAAAAGCGTCAGGGTAATCTATATGTCTTTCCCTTTGCGGGAGCCGGAA
>WRCR01000255.1 GCA_009783865.1 Planctomycetaceae bacterium
AGGTGATTTTGACCTTACGGTCGATATTGAAATCGGGACGTTGGGATGATTTCTGGACGCTGTGTAAGAATGCCCGGTTTGCCAAAATCAACAAAATCGCTGCCTAAAATCGCGGCTACACCCTAGATAATTATCCGACTAGTTTTGGAAGCACCACCATTGATGGTCTGTCAACGTGGGACTTCAACGTCGGTTTCCGCAGTATGCACTCCGGCGGTGCGAATTTTGCCCTGTGTGATGGTTCCGTGAGGTTTTTCTCGGACACCATTGATAGTACCGCATATCGGGCAATGGCATCGCGGGAAGGCGGCGAATCGCTGACTCCATAGTGAAATGGGACATTTTATCCGAATATAAACATTTTATCCGTATAGAAAAAATGAGAAACCATAGTAAGTACATTCTTTGTTTGATACTGTTGTTATCGGTTTGTTGTTTTCCCGGCTGCGGACCGCAAAGACCGCCGTTGGGAAAGGTCGAAGGAACCGTTAAATTTGACGGTGAACCAATTAAATTCGGCACGATAATTTTTGCCGTTGCCGGTCAGCGGGACGCTTCCGGTTTGATTGAGAACGGTGTCATCAAAGATGTAACAACGTTTGACAAAGGCGACGGTGTTCCAGTCGGTGAAGCGAAAATCGCCGTCATTGTCATTAAGGAGGCACCGGCTGCGGCACCGCAGCCCGTTGACGATACGAATACTCCCGGAGGCGCATCGCCTATGCTCGGCGGCGGAGAATTTGCCGTTCCCGTCAAGTATGTCAACCCTGAAACCAGCGGTTTGACAACATCTATAACAAAAGGTACAATAACAAAAGTTGACCTTGAACTAACCAAATAAATTTTCACTGCGAGGAAAAAATGAAAAGAATTGCTTTGTTTTTCGTTGTGCTGTCGTTTCTGTGTTTCGCCGTTTCGGCGCAAGAGAAAAAGCCCGAACCGAAGCCGCCGAGTCCCTTCGATATTCTAACACCGGAATTCGGATACAAAGACGACCCGACGCGTCAGTTCCCGAACTACCTCTGGGACGCTGCCAAAACCGCCAAAGAAGAATGGCTCAAACGGTACGAAACCGTCAAAAATCCTGAACAGGCAGCGGCATATCAACAGGAACGCATCAACGGATTCCTCAAGGCGATTGGACAGTTTCCAGAGCGGACACCACTCAACGCACGAATAACAAAAACACATCAAAAAGAAGGATACCGTGTCGAAATGGTTGTATTGGAAACACAGCCGAACTTCTATCTGACCGGTGCGATGTTCCTGCCGGACGACCCGAAATGGAAAGCACCATATCCGGTAATGCTCGTGGTCTGTGGTCACAGCGACCTCGGTAAGGGAAGCGGTATCTACAACCGTACTTGCGCCTTGGCTGCCCTGAACGGCGTTGCGTCATTCATCATTGACCCGATTGACCAAGGCGAACGGCATCAACTGCTCAAGAAAGACGGCAAAGCGTATTCCACTACGGTTCCGGCACATAATCTCCTCGACCCATCGAGTATAGCGGTCGGACGCAGTGCCGCCCATTTCATGATTTGGGACATGATGCGCGCCATCGATTATCTGGAAAGCCGACCGGAAATTGACTCCAAGCGAATCGGTGCTGCCGGAAACAGCGGCGGCGGAACGCAGACCTCGTACATCATGGTGCTTGACCCGCGGGTTGCCGTTGCGGCACCGTCCTGTTATCTTTGCAGTTTGTACGGTCGTCAGGTGAGCGCGCCGCAAGACGCAGAACAGAATATATTCGGACAACTCGGTTTCTATATGGACCACGCCGATTACGTCATGATGCGTGCCCCGCGCCCAACCTTGATGTGTACTGCAACCCGCGATGCCTTTGCGATTGAGGACTCCTGGCTGTCCTTCCGCATGGCAAAGCGGTTTTACGACCGGTTCAACGCATCGGAAAAGGTCTCGCTTATAGAAACCGATGAACCGCACGGCTGGTCAAAGCATCTGCGCGAAGCAACGGTCCGCTGGATGGTCAGATGGTTCTACGACAGGAACGTTGATATAACGGAACCGGAATCCTTACAGGAATTATCGAAAGAAGAACAATTTTGTCTCGACGAAAAAGAAGTTCTCAAACTCGATGGAGCAATATCAACATTCGACCTCAATCGGAACTACGAAAAGACGCTCAAACCGCAGCGTCAGGAACGCTGGAAGAACGGTTTGACGGACGAACTTCGTAACGACATTCGGCGGTTGATAGTTGCCAAAAAACTCTCGGAAATTCCGAAGCCGACTGTGGAAACCAAAGGTTCGGAGACCAAGGTATCGCCGTTTGGCATTGAATGCCGCATGGAACGCTTCGTTATGAAGCCGGAACCGCTGATTGAGCTGCCGATACTTCGCCTGACACCGACGCAGCAATCGGCGGCAGCCAAACCGATTCTCGTGTTACACGGCAGCGGAAAATCCGCCGCTTTGTCGGACTTGGACGGTAACGTGGAACGGTTACTCAAGGAGGGCAGAACGGTCATTCTCGCCGACCTTCGCGGTTTGGGCGAAATGCAGTTCACTGGTGCCGCATATTTCATCCACAAACATCACGGCATTGACGGCACGGCTTTCTATCTGTCGTATCTTCTTGGTAAAACCTGTGTCGGTATGAGAACGGAAGACCTGTTGAACATCGCCCGATGGATGAAAGCGGATGCCGCTCAAGGAATTGATGTCTATGCCTACGGCTTGCCCGGTACCGTTGCCGTTCACGCCGCCGCGTTGGAACCTTCGTTGTTCAATTCGCTCGAAGTTGAAGCATCGCTTACCGCATGGGCGGATATTGTTGAAGCGGGAATCTGTTATCATCCGAACACCGATTTAGTTCATGGCGCGCTGCTGGTCTATGATATTCCGAATCTCGTCGAAGTGCTTGGTTCGAAATTGACGTTCCGTAACTCGATTAACGCCCAAGGCAAACCGTCAGGAACGCCGATTGAGTTTCCGTAAGTATATCAACCCGGAAACAGTGTCTTGACAACGACCATAACAAAGCGTACAATCAATGAAGTTGACCTTGAGCTGACCAAATAAATCTTTAATACGAGGGAAAAATGAAAAGAACCGCTTTGTCATTCGTGTTTTTCGTTTGTACCGTTTTCTTGACAAACGCTGTTTCGGCTGAAGTGACAGCGCAGAGGGACACCGCCGGTCAATGGCTGATTTCCGAAAACGGCAAACCCGTCATACAGTATAACTACGAAACGGTACCGCTGCCGGAAGGATATTTGGACTCCTTGAAAAGCGGCAAACAATATGCTGTGCCGAGGAGCAATTACGTCCATCCGCTCTTCGGCTTGAACGGCAAACCGATTACGAATGACTGGGCAGACGACCACGCTCATCATCGCGGTATCTATTGGGCGTGGCCCGAAGTCGGATACAAAGGTGAACTCGGCGACCTGCACGCACTTCAAAAGGTCTTCGCCCGACCGACGGGAAAAATCGAAACCATTAAAAAAGACGGTGCGCTTTCGCTTTGCGGCGAAAACATCTGGAAATGGAAAGACGAAGAACCCATCGTTCAAGAAACGGCAGCGTTCACAGTTTACCCTCTTTCAACGAATGGTCGAAAAATCAACCTCGATTTCCGTTTCAAGTGTTTGGTCGATGAAATCACACTGGCGCGGCGCGCACAGCAGCATTACGGCGGACTCAATACACGTATGGCAAAGTTGGACGAATTCAAAAGCGGCTGGTTTCGGGAACACGAAGGCGATGCCGCAAAAACCGGTGCCGCTTGGGTGTTCGCAACTTGGAAAGATACCGAAACAGGCAAAACAATGGAACTGACCGTCTTTGAAAAAGCGGACAATCCTGATTATCCCGGTGATTATATCGAGTATCCGAACCTCCAATGGTTTCAGGCAACGTTTCCAAAAGCGAAAACCCGCTATACCCTGAAAAAAGACGATGTCCTGACGCTGCGTTTTCAACTCTGGCTGCACGAGGCAACCGCCGATGACACAGCCAAAAAGGCAGCGTGGAAAGAGTTTCAAGAACGGTAGTCCCCATTCGGGTTTTGCCGGACGCAGCCGCCGAACAGGTTTTCCCGGAGTGGATGGTCTATCCGCGAAAAATCGTTGAATCGAAAGAATTTTCTCTTGTGATTTCCATTTTTTTTGGTACAATCGACGATGTGTTGTGTGTTGTCCCTTTTTTTCATATTAGAGCCGTGCTGTAACCTCGGCGAAGAAAGAACAGAATATGACGGTTACAAGACGTGATTTTCTCGCTGCGGCAACTGCGACGGCATCGACAGTGGTGTTGATGCCTTATCTGTTTTCGAGTGAACAGCCGGTTCGGCGAAAAGGAGCCAATGAACGATTGAATATCGGTGCCATCGGAACTAGCCAATATCGGGCTGGCGTTTGGGACAGGTCCGAGCCGTTTGACGGACGCGGGGCCACAATTGCCCGACATGCCGCTCAATTCGGCGAAATGGTTGCCGTTGCGGATGCTTACCGTCCGTTTGCCGAAAAATTCGCTTCCTATTTTCCGCAACGCTGCCGTGTTTGCCGTGATTATCAAGAATTGCTCGCCGATACAACAATCGACGCTGTTACTATCGGTACGCCGGATCACTGGCATGTGAAAATCGCCATCGAAGCACTAAAAGCCGGAAAGCATGTTTATGTCGAAAAACCCCTTTCATTGACGATGGACGAAACACGTCAAATCGTTAAAGTCGCCAAAGAGACCGGTAAAATCGTACAGGTCGGTTCCCAACAGCGGACGGAAAACGAAACATTCCGTAAAGCGGCGGCAATCTGTCGAAGCGGTCGTTTGGGCAACAAATTTTCGGTGATTTGTTCGTGTCCGAGCAACGAATCAGTCGGAAAAAAAGGCGTTTTTACGGATCGCAAACCGTTTAAGCCGGAGCATATTCCCGAAGGACTCGACTGGAATCTTTGGCTTGGTCAGGCACCGTTAGAACATTATTTTCTCGAACGATGTTTTTACAATTTCCGCTGGTGGAAGGATTATTCCGGGGGTGAAATCACAAATTGGGGTGGACACAACGTCGATTTTGCGGTTTGGGCTATCAACGTCTTTGATGTTGCCCCGGTCGAAATTTCCGGAACCGGCAAATTCCCCGGCATTCCTGGTTGGTATGACACGGCGGAGGAATTCGATGTTGATTTCAAGTATGCCGACGGTCATACACTTAAACTTTGTTCGGGAATCAACGAAGTCATTATTTCAGGTGAACGGGGACGAATCCGGGTTAATCGCGGTAGTTTGACCGGCAGACCGGTGGAACAAATGATGCCCAAAGACGAGGAAGAAATCGCCGAAATCATGAATTCATTGATGAATGGAAAAAAGCCGGGAAATCACATGCGCAACTTCTTTGATTCGATTGAGGACGGTATGCTTCCCGTGTCCGATGTTTTTTCTACGGCAAGCGGAATCAACATGTGTCACATGGCAAACATTTGTCTGCTGACCGGTCGAACGCTTCGTTGGAATCAGGAAAAGTTTGAATTTGAAAACGATAGGGAAGCGACGGCTATGATAGCACGCAAACCGAGAGAAGGATTTGATATTAACGTTTAACCATTACCAATCACTCAATCCAAGGAGACGTTTGTGAAACGACGTGACTTTCTTCAAACCGCGGTGTTTGCCGCATCGACGCTTGCCGTTCCGACCTTCCTTCATAGTGAAGAGACGGGGAAGGCGAACAAGATTCTTTATTTTGACCTTTCCACGGCTTGGGAACATCCGCCGACGGTGAACGAAGCGGACGGAACGAGTTTTTCAGCCAAAATCATCAAACGGCTCGGCGAAAAACTTGGCTTCGAGGTTGATGTAACGAAAGACGGTTCGGTTTTTGATAAGAATCTGTCTTCGTACAAGGCTTTTGTTTTCTACACCTGCGGCGATTTGGATAAAGCCCCGGCGGGAAAAACGGGGGTTTCTTCGACCGGAGAAAAAAACTTGTTTGCGGCGATTCGTTCAGGGACCGGTTTTTTCGGCATTCATAGTGCTACCGATACTTGGAAGGCAGCCGGTGAATCGTTTGAAAACCAACCTGTTGATAAACGGACTGAGTATATCAAGATGATAGGCGGTCAGTTCATCACCCACGGCAAAATCCAGGAAACGACACTTCGGATAACCGAACCG
>WRCR01000256.1 GCA_009783865.1 Planctomycetaceae bacterium
CGGTCAACCGTCCTTCGGTATGCGCAGCGACCTTGAGACCTTTATGCTTCAGATAATCGAAAGCAATGCGGAAACCGAAAACCCGATGATATTCGTACTCATTCGGCATCAACCCCGCATCGGAACAATCGTTGGCGTGAACCTTGTCGATGAGTGCATCTACCGTCTGTTGTGCAGACAGTAAATTCGCCGAAAACAAAAACAGCGCAAATAATATAATTTGAACGTTTCGCATAAATAATTCTTTCGGTGAAGTATAACGTTTCAATAATTTTTGTATACACATGTACTGCCTTTATAATATCTGTGTTGATTATCCGATAAAATCAGGTAAAAATACGGTGTTATATCCTGACACTTTATTGTATAATCAGCAAGTATTTATTTTTTCAATGCGAAACATGCGGAATTCTGCGCAGAAATCGCGGAAAAAGACAACGCTCAAAATTTTCTGCGTTTTTCGCTAAGATTTCAGCGGCTTTCGCGTTGAAAAACAAAAAACGTTTGCTTTTTATGCTACGGTGTCAATAAAAACCAAGATAACGATGAACATATTGTCCCGAATTCACGCCCGAAATCTTGTCCAGTGGGCAAAAGATAAGAACGATGTTTTCGTCTTGTCCGCCGACTTGACCAGTTCCTGCGAAGCAGACCTTTTCCGCGCCGCTTATCCAGACCGGTTTCTTTCGATGGGCATTGCCGAACAAAACATGCTCTCATTTGCTGGCGGAATGGCACGGGAAGGTCTTATTCCGCTTGTTCACACTTTCGGCGTTTTCATTTATCGGCGGGCTTACGACCAAATTGCGATGTCCATTGCTTATCCGAATCTGCCAGTGAAGATGTTCGGTTTCCTGCCCGGTGTGCTGACTCCCGGCGGTGCAACACATCAAGCAATCGAGGATACTTCCGTGATGCGCTCACTGCCGAATATGACGATACTCGAAGCCGGTGATGCAACTGAAACGGAAAACATTCTCGACATCGCTTACAAGGTACCAGGTCCCGTTTATGTCCGGCAACTGCGCGGCGAAGTTCCCCGTCTGTTTGCCGGACAGATGAAATTCGGTGTTCCCCGCAAACTTTCGAGCGGCACTGATTTCGTTCTGTTGACCAGCGGTATTTGTACCGAAGAAGGTCTGAGAGCCGTCTGTGCGCTGCGGAACCTCGCAGAGGTTCATATCACGCATTATCATATTTCAACGCTCAAGCCGTTTGACCATCCCAACATTATCAAAAAGATTGAGCGCAGCCGTTATGGTGTTATTACGCTGGAAAATCACAGCGTCATCGGCGGGTTAGGAACGATAATTGCCGAAAAAATGGCGGAAGCGGGCTGCCCTAAAAAACTCTATCGGCTCGGCTTGCAGGATACTTTCGTTCATGGGGCAAGCCGGCGGTATCTAATGAAAAAGTACGGAATCGATGCTAACGCCTTGATTCGTACTGTTGCGAAAATCATCGGTAAGAAAATTGAAATCAGTGAAAAGGATTTACAGGAAACATACACACCGCAGATACACAGTGCTGCCAAAGCGGAAGCATTGTAACAACCATGATAGCGCAAGATGTCAATCTGCGTAACCCGAAAATGCAACTAAAAATCAAATCGCTTACGCTAGACAATCCCGTTTTAACTGCTTCCGGTACTTTCGGATATGCCAAAGAAATGCGGGGTGTTTTCGATTTATCCCGCTTGGGCGGTATCATTCCGAAGACCGTCACGCTTGCGCCGCGGGCAGGTAATCTGCCGCAGCGGATAGTCGAAACCGCCGCCGGTATGCTCAATTCCATCGGATTAGACAACGACGGGATTGACGAATTCCTCGCTAACAAACTGCCGTTCCTGAAACAACTCGGTACGAAAATTATAGTGAGCATTGCCGCTAAAAACATTGACGAATGTTCCGTCTTTGCCGAAAAACTTGAAGAAGCGCGAAAGAACATCGGCGGAATTGATGCCGTTGAATTCAACGTTTCCTGTCCGAATGTCAGCGGCGGTGTGGACTTTGCGACCGACCCGAAACTTTGCGAAAAAGTTGTTTCCGCTCTGCGGCGTTCATTGACACTGCCGCTGTTTGTTAAACTTTCTCCGAATGTTTGGAACATTGGTCAAGTCGCCCAAGGTGCGGAAGCAGGCGGTGCAGATGCAATATCGGCAATCAATACTTGTTTCGGACTTGCCGTTGATTGGCGAAGACGCAAACCTAAACTCGGCAATGGTTTCGGCGGATTGAGCGGACCGGCAATAAAACCGATTGCGCTCCGTTGTGTCCGGCAGATTTATAAAAGCGTGAAGATACCGGTCATCGGCATCGGCGGAATTGAATCGGCAGATGACGCAATGGAATTTTTCGTCACCGGTGCGTCGGCAATTCAAATCGGGACAGCGAACTTTTACCGTCCGAAAGCCGCGCTTGAAATTATTGATGCATTGCCGAATTCGCTGGCGCAACTCGGCGCGGAATCAGTCAGCAAAATTGTCGGAACGCTGGAAATGTAATATTTGTTAAGAACGGTACTGTTAACGCCCTTCAAGCACCGCCATCAGCGGCTTCCGCTCTGCCGAACTAATCTTTCCTGCCTGATAGAAACTTTTCGTAAAAACGAATATATTGCGCCGCACTCTTCGACCACGACCAATTCTGTCTCATTCCGTTTAGCATTATCTGCTGCCAAACGTCCTTCTTGTTCCAATAGACGTTCAATGCCCGCCAAATCGTTGTATTTAAATCATGAACATTGTCGGCAAAGAACGAAAATCCCGTTGCCGTTTCCGTTGTTTCGTCATTCAAATCGACAACCGTGTCCGCAAGCCCGCCGGTATCGTGAACCAGCGGAATCGTACCGTAAAGTTGACTATACATCTGATTCAATCCGCAAGGTTCGTACCTGCTCGGCATCAGGAAAATATCGCTTCCCGCCTCGATTTTATGCGCCAAAGCATCCGAAAATTCAAATCGGGCTGCAACATTATACGGGTAGCGGCTGGCAAGGTCAGCAATTCGTCCTTCAAGAGTGCGGTCGCCTTGTCCGAGAAGACAGAACTGGACACCGTGTTTTTCTACCCAAAGAGGAATTACATCGGCAATGAGGTCAATTCCTTTCTGATGGGCAAATCGGCTAATTACTCCGAAAAGCGGGACTGCCGGCTGGTCGGGCAATCCTAACTCTTTTTGCAGTGCCTGTTTGCAAAGCGGTTTTTTCTCAAAAACGGTTTCGCTGTCATACTGCACTTCCGTATACCTGTCGGTCGCCGGATTCCATTGCTTGTCGCAAACACCGTTCAGGATTCCCCGCAGCATCGGACTTCGGTATTGCAAGACCGATTCCATTCCGCAGCCGAAAATCGGCGATTGGATTTCCATCGCATAGCGGGGACTAACCGTTGTAACGCCGTCCGCATACATCACGCCGGTTTTCATCAGATTGAGTTTGCCATAAAACTCCATCTTGTCGAAAGTAAAATGTTCCCAGCCGATACCGGTTAAAAGCATGTCCCAATGCCAAAAAATTCCCTGATACGCAAGATTGTGTATCGTGTGAATCGAAATAATATCTTTGTATTCTTCTTTATCTTTGTAAAGGATTTGGAGATAAGCCGGTATCAGACCTGTTTGCCAATCATTGGTGTGAAGAACGTCAACTTTCAGATTGAGCGCGGCAATGCTTTCCATAACAGCGCGGGAAAAGAACACGAAACGCTCGCAGTTGTCTTGATAATCCCAGCCGTTTTCCGAATACAAACCATCGCGGTCAAAATAGGCATCCTGCTGAATAAAATAAACGGGGATTTTGACGTGTAAGGACTCCCGCGGCAAAAGGCATTTCCAAAGAGTTGCTTCAACGATTTTTTCACCGACTGGTACGGAAAAGGATATACCAGTTTTTTTCAAAGGAATTCCGCTGTTAAAAACACTGCGGTAGGCTGGCGAGATGATAATCGGTTCGCAGCCCGCTTCCGCAAGTGCCGAAGGCAAAGCGGCGCAAACATCGGCGAGTCCGCCGGTTTGCGAAAATGGTGCAATTTCACTGCATGCAAAAAGTATTTTCATCGGTTCTCCTCCGAAAGATTTCTAAATATCCTCTCGTAAAATGATTCCGCCGGAGTATCTGTCAACCTCCCGTATATTTTAACATGTTTTAAAGGAAAAAGGAAAAAATTTTTGAATTTTGGGCGGTTTATTTCAAAATATTTAGCCGGTACTCCGGCTTTTCTTGTCAAGCACTTCTTCTTTCAACCAGCGGAGATTGCTGCGGATTTCCTGCATCTCCGATATGGAAAGCGTATCGCCGCGAAAACGGACACGAAGATAATCCCGCATCAGCGGTGAAACATCGGTAAGGATATTCAAAACTTTCGTCGTCTTACTGACATATTCCAGCGGCGTTTCATTTTCCTTCCGCTTCGGAGCAAGCACCTGCAGTGTTTTCTCTAACTCGTGATAAAAATCAACGGAAGTATTCTGCCGGTCGCTGGTGATACCGGTAAAGTTCAGCAGACGAAGCAGCGGCTTAATGTACCGAAACAGCAGCGCAAAAAACAATAACAGAATGATGAACGGCAGCATTATGAGGAAATAATCCTTGTATCCCTTGACGGTTTTATGACCGCTGAAAAATAGATTCCGATAGTAGTTTCCTATCTCTGATAATGTTTCTTTCCAGAATGAAAGATTGAAAACCCGCTGCGAAATCCATATTCCGCTTTCTTGCAGCGGCTGGTAAAACAAAAGGGTTTGCCGCTGCGGATTCATATCAATCACGTAGTCGTTCCACATTTTTTTGAACCACTCGCTCCATTTTGCAAAAGTGAAGGTAACTTCTTTCAGCAGCGACTTTTCCGGCAGCGGCGGAGTCGGGTCAAGGCGCAGCCAGCCGCCGTTCTTCCACCATTCGGAATTTAGCCCGCTGTTATGTTTTGCCGACATTAACTCCGGCGGTACATAAACCTCAACCCAAGTATGTGCGTCGCTTTGCCGAACCGTGAAAGTACCGTTGTTTAATCTTTCTACCGGTGTCTTATATCCGATAACAACCCGCGATGCGATGCCGTTGACCCGCAGCATAAGACATAAAGCACCGGAAAAGTACTCGCAATGCCCGCTCGGATTGCTGCTGACAAAATCCTCCAGCGGGTCAACGCCGTACTTCCGCGTTATGCCGCCGAGTTGATATTTGAATCTGTCGGAATATAAGAATTTACTCTCAATATGTATGGCTCTGCCGATAATATCGTCCGGCGGCAAGCTGCTTTCGGCATCCCAGCGTTTTGCAGTCGCCGTCAATTTTTCTATGCCGCTGTCCGGCACTTGCAGCAAATCGTCTTTATGCCGATAAATCCGTTCTTGGTTCGGCGTTAGCGGCAACTGGTTTCCGTTCTTAAAAGCCGTGGAGAAAATTGTAGGCGAAGATACACGGCTTCTGCGTCTTGCTTCGCGGATACTGCCGTTGGCAAACGGCATTGTACGGATATTGCGGTCGCCGGCACGAAAAAAGAAAGGATAAGGTGCAAAGAAAATATTCGTATCGAGCGGCTGAATTTTTAGGTGCAGCGAAATAAGGTCGGCGGTATCATCAAAAAACAACTGTTGTGCGGTTTCCGGCGGTAGAATTGCCCCCGGTCGGTAGAACGGTGCGATTTCCAACTGTTCAGATTCATCCGCGGGCGGCTGCCTGTAATTGAGCGAAAGATGCGTGATTGTCGGGGAATCAATTTCTTCCGGCAAAGCAGCAGACATCCATGACGGATTCATCTTGCGGCTGCTCCAGGTTCCTTGTTCATAGCGGTAAACCGTCATACCGCGAAAATAAACGATTTTATCCTTGATTTCATTGTACGGAACTTCCTGCGCAACGGCTTCTTCCTGATAAGGAATTTTACGGGAAAGATTTTTCACCATGCGGACATTCATTATTTCACGGTGATACGGCAAAACCGTTCCGAGCGAACCGAGCCGGACTTCTTCGGAAAAACCAACCGTGCTGACCGCCGACCGAAACGATTTATTCCAGTTTCCTTCGCCGAAAGAGAATGAAAAACTGTAAAAGTCAATCTTACCCGTTCTCGGAAAC
>WRCR01000257.1 GCA_009783865.1 Planctomycetaceae bacterium
AACATCGACTTGGCTCGCGGTTCGCAACTCCGTGCCGGACGGCAGGTTCAAGTCGATTTTGGTGACATGGTTAATGTGCGGGGTGTGAATTGGGGCAACGATTTAATGGTTACGCCGGAAGGCAAAATCCGTATCGTTGCGGAGGGTGATGTTACCGTTGCCGGACAAGTCAGTGCCGATGCCGTGCCAGGTGCAAACGCCGGACAGATTGACATCCGTGCCGGAAACGACATTCGTGTTCAAACCGGTGCCGCGATTACGGCGCGCGGAGCCGGTGCGAATTCCGACGGCGGTGAAGTCGTTATCTTCGCCGACAGAAATTCCTACCTACAGGATGGTGCCGTTGCCGATGTCAGTGCGAAAAATGGAAAAGGCGGCTTCCTCGAATTCAGTGCAAAGAAAGTCGTCGATATGGTCGGAGACGGACTACGTTCCTCGTCCGGCGGCACCGTGCTGATTGACCCGGAAACAATAAATTGGACGGGAAACGGAAAAGATGTGTACACTAACGGGGCTGATTATACTCTTGATACCGGAAGAGTTATCGGTTCGATTACACTCAATGACATTTACATTTCAACGCGGAACGTCGTTGATGCCGGTTTGACCGGTAGTGCCAGACGAAACGCCCACTTGAATAACGCTTCGCAAGGCAACTCCGGCAATATCGTTTTGAAAGCGGAATACATCGACCTGGACAATGTTACCTTTCTTTCGTATGCAACGGGCAACTACAATGCCGGTTCCATTGGTATTTTCAAATACGACACCGGCGTTCACACACGGGGAGCGGAGAATTGGTCGAATAATGTTTTCGATGCGCATGCCGAAAACGGAAAAGCCGGCAACATTGCGATTAGTGTCCTTTCCGAAGGTTTGACCATTAACGGAACCACGTTCAACAACGAAGCAACAGCGGCGTTGAATGCCGGTTCGCTTCGTTTTGGCAGTATGTCGTCCCTTACCAGCACAAGTTTGGGTGAAGGCGGAACCTTCACGTTCAATAATAGTTCCATCATAACCGGTGATTTTTTAGTCAAAGGCGCACATCCTGACGGCAGCGATATGACCAATTCGGTGGAAGGGCAAATTACAATTTCCGGTTCGACCGTTCTTGCCAACCGAATTTATATTGAATCGGAAGAAGATATTTCGATTTTAGGTTCGAAACTAACAACGCGGAAGGTCTACACAAAAAATTCCGTGGAGGACGCACCGGATATCGTCATCAGTATCTTACGAAACGATGCAGACAACAGAGCCGATGTTGCCGTCAAAAGAACGAGTACGATTATCATCGATAAGAATTCCGAAATCGAAGGAAATGACATTCTTGTCCAAGCTGTTGTAACAGCGGGAACACACATGGAAGTTATCGAAATCAAGGACGAAAACGGCAAGGTCATCGGACACAAAGTCGTTAATGACAACGGCGATGAAGTTGACTACAACAAGATTAACGACGGTATCGGCGATACGGTCAGCAATTTGTTTACCGAAACGCTGCCGAATTTACTGTCAAACTTTATGACACCGGTTTTGGCATCTTTTCGCGGATACGACATTGATGTCGTGATAGACATCAACGGCAAACTCACGGCAGAGAATTCCATCGACGTTTCCGCAACAGCTGCGGCAATGTCCTCTGCTTTCGACTTGGGTATCGCAGGCATTGCGGTGAATGTCGGTGTTGTTCTTCCTACTGCCAAGATAACCATCGGTCCCGATGCATGCTTGGTCGCCAAAAACGGCGACATATGTATCGAATCCGTAGTCCTTGCCGGAGTATCCCAATCGACATTCAACCTGATACCGGTCAATGCCAATCCGATAGGAGTCGTCGTCGGTGTCGGTGTGGTAGTTTCCCGAAACGAAATCGATGTCCAAGCCGGTGCCGTGCTGGAAGCGTTGAAAGGCAATATCCGCGCTGCCGCTTTGACGGAACGTTCCGTCACCATGTCTGCATCGGGCGGTAAAGGCAACGACTCCTTCGCTGCAACTATCGCTTTCGTCTATGAAGAAGCGGACACCCACGTTACCGTCGGCGGCAAGTTAACTGCTGTTAGTGCAGAAGTCCTCGCCGTTACCAATGTTCTGGAGAACACCCTTTCCGCCAAAACGGTTCTTGGACAAACCTGGATGGGCGGCGGTGTTAATACGTTTGATTATTTTGTACCGGCGATTTCCGGCATCAAAACGGGGATTTTCGGACTTATCAAAAAGATTTCAGGAAAAGACCTTGGTACTCCCGATGATTTTCGGGATTTCGGTGCCGGTCTTTCGACGGTCATCATGGTAGACAACAACGATACCAGTGCCATCATTTCCGGGACGGCAAACATCACGGTTCGCTATTACCTTGCTGTCGAAGCCCTAACACATGATGTTCCCGTTGGGGTTGCCGTAACGACTATCAACCCCTTCGTGTTGAACGAAGGTGGAGACAATTCGACAAAGAAGACGGCATTTGGTATCTCGGTACCGGTGCTGGTCATTCTCCAAAATACGAATGCGGAAATTCAAAGCGGGGCAATCATTCATTCCGGCAGCAAAGCCGCAGGGACGGATGGACCTTCCGGTGTGATAGTTAATGCCGTTACGGAATTGCCGTACAATTTAAGTCATCCTGTGGCGCAACTGATTTTGACCTGCATGGGAGAAGACGGCAGTTTTGATAAGGTCGGACAAGGAATCAACGGACTTACCGACAGCGGCGAAGGATTCGATGGCATCGGTGAAGGGGTTTCGGCTTTCGCGTCGCTGCTGTTGAACAATAATCTCGGTCTCGACGACGGATTGTTCAACACTTGGTCGCAAACGTCCATTGAGTCCGAAGACACGGCGGTCTCGATGATGTTGTCCGTCGTCTATTCCGACATTGAGTCCATTGCCCGGGTTGGCGACAACGTAACTATCAGCGGTTTGACGGTCGGTAATCCTTTCGGAGCAGCGTACAACAACGCTAGACCGGACCTGTCTGTAACGGCGTATACCGACATCCAAATGAGCCACGTGGTCGGGAATATGCGTTCCTTCCTTCGCACGATGCCGAATGCCAAGGCATCTGGTGTCGCAACCACTCCGCAGAGATTCACCGGTTGGGCTGATTTCAAAAGTACTTACGCAGGCGGCATGACAAAGGAGCAGTTTGGAACCAAGGCGAAGCAATCCTTCGGTGACATGTTCCAATCGATGTGGGGCAATGAATCGAGTAAAGGTGTCGGGGCGGGTATTATGTTCAACTGGTTCGACAGTACCGCCGTCGCGGAAATTGGAGCCGCAACACTCGATGTCAATAATATCAACGTCGCTGCCGAAACGACCGGATTCGACCTCCTGATTGGTGCCGGTGCCAGCAAAACCGATGAATGGGGCGCAAACGGTACGGTAGGTGCGTCGGTAGTTAATGTCAATAACGTCGACCAAATCAAAACCGGCATCGACGGCGACCTGTATATCACTGTTCTCGGCAGTATTCTGGACAAAAACACCGCGGCAACTCCCGACCCGCTGTCCGATGCCGAAGCAAGCGATTTATGGACTTCACTAGGTCTCATCAAGGGAACCGCCGAGTTCAATGCAAATGCCGCACGAAAAATTGCCGCTTACGAAAACGAATTCACGCAACTGTATTTCGATGCATGGAAGCAGGCAGAATTCGACGCTGCAAACTACGAACCGGATTATGTGTTTCGTTATACCGATGCCCAGAGAACCATACTCGTGAACTCTCTATTGACGGAAGAGCAAATCGCTGCCGAAGAGCAAAAACGAACAGCACTGTACCACGATGCTTTCAAGACAGCGTACAATGCGAATTATCGTTACACCGCAAGTGATGCCGAAAAACTCGCTTTGACCGAAAACATGGGCTGGACAGAGAAGCAGTTGAAGAACGCCTTCGATATTCCGATGTTCATTCTGACGCAGGATGCCGGTTCCCGAAACAACACAACGAGTTTGGTCGAAGAGCCGAACTTCATCGGACGAAACATTTCTCTTAGCGTCACCGGTTCCATCGGTTCGCAGGAAAACAACGATGTCGTCATTCCCTTCGGAATCTCGTCGGATGATTTTGCCGCAAACGATGTCTGGCGCAGGTCTGTTTCCGATGCGGAATGGGATGACGTAACTTTCGGTACAACCGAACTTAGAATCAAACGTTACGACGACATCAACATCGCCGCAAGCGGCTGGTTGAAAACCGAATCGAAAAACGGCGCAACCTATTTGGGTTCGCAAAACGATGTAACGGTCAACGAAATCGTCTCCGGCAGTGACGGCACGAAGGGAACACAGCCGCTCCGATTCAAAATAGACGGAAGCATGATTCCCATGATTCATCAGACACCTCAACCGCATATTTACGCGCTCAACGCTGTTCTCGAAGCCGCCGGCGGAACGCTTGGAAGCGGGCTCAATTCATCGCTGGTACTTAACCTGACCGGCGGCAACGCTGCAAACGGCTGGATAACGGCACGCGGAACGGACGGCGTTTTTCTCAAGTTCGCCGATGCGGCGGGAGATTATGCCAATGCATACGTTCGTGAAATCGGTTCGCAGCAGGGAACCGTGAGTATTACAGCGTGGTCTATCATTGATGCTCAACCGAACCTCGACATTGTTAAAATTGCCGGCAAGAATCTTTTCCTGAACTTGATGGGCGGCAGCATCGGAACCCAAGATTCACCCATGTTGGTTTCGCAGCAGGTCGGCGGCGTTTCGGCGTTTTCGGCAGGCGGCGATATTTTCGTGTGCAATCCGAAAGGACCGCTGGACCTCATACATCTCGAAGCCGGAGGTAATGTGGGAATTACCGCTTACCTGAATTTGACCGTTACGGACAACTTTACCGCTAAGGGTAATGTTCTGCTGGAATCCATTTTCGGCAAACTGCTGTTGACCGATGCCATAATGGACATTGCGGGAAATGCGGTGCTGCTTTCCGCATCAGACGTGAAGATAAGCGGCGGAAGCATCAATACCGGCGGAACACTCGAATTGACTGCCGCAAGCAATATCTTTGTAGCGGATACAACCATCACCTCCGGCGACTCGACCATGAACGCTCAAGGCGGTAATTTGACCGTTAGCGGCAGCGCGTTCAACCTAAACACGCTGACGGCAATCGGCAGCGACATTTCGTTAGCCGATGTCGTCATTACGATAGCCGGAATGCTGCGGGCGAATGCGGCGAACAATCTTTCAGTTATGGATTCTGATATTACTGCCGGTGAAACTGCTCTGCATGCACGGAATGGCAATTGGAACATAGACAGCAGCACTCTTACATTGAATTCATTGACGGCTTCCGGCGGTGACATTTTGTTTGGCAATTCGACTCTGATGATTACCGGATACGCTGAATTGAATGCCGACGGCATGATTTCCGTATTGAATTCAAACATCACGACCGGTGACTATATGACGATGCCGGCACTGAACGGCGATGTAACAGTTAGCGGCAGCGGACTCAACGTTGGTGCTCTGTGGAATTACGGCGATAATGTTTCGTTTGCCGATTCGACTTTGTCGGTAGCGGGAACGTTGACCGCTATCTCGTTGACCGCTCTTTCGCTGACAAATTCGAACATCACAGCAGGCGACACGAATCTAACTGCAACAAACGGCAATTTGACAATCTTCGGCGGAACAGCGAATCTCGGCAATACCCGGTTGACTTCCGGCGGTAACATTTCCGTAACCGATTGGTTGTTGACGGCAGAAACACTTGATATGAGTGCCGGAGTTGATATATCAATAACGGGTTCAACCATCGCCGCCGGAAACACGACTTTAGGTGCGGCAAGCGGCAGTATTTTCATCGACGGCATAGCGGGGTCTCTGCCGAACAGAAAAAATATTGATTTTGCCGGATTACTTCGCCTGACAGCGGCAAACGATATTTTTGTAACGAATGTGAACATTACCGCAGGGGATATGTTTATGATAGCAACCACTGGTGATTTAACCCTTAACGAAGGTTCATCCCATTCGAACATTGCCGAATTGACTACCGGCGGCAACTTCTCCATGAAAAATTGGTTATTGGTCGTTGACGCAA
>WRCR01000258.1 GCA_009783865.1 Planctomycetaceae bacterium
TTCGGACAACCGCAAAGTCAACATTGCCGGTATCTGCAAAGGAGCGGCAATGATTGCTCCGAATCTTGCTACGATGCTTGCTGTGGTTATAACCGATGCCGCATTGGAACCGGAAGATGCACAGACGGTGATTAAAAACGCAGCCGATGTTTCCTTCAACTGCATTACCGTTGAAGGGCATACCAGCACCAGTGATACCTTACTGCTGCTGGCAAACGGTGCTGCATCGCTAGAACCGCTTGCCGGAAAAGACATCGAAGTATTTCAGGAAGCCCTTAAAAAATTGTGTGCCGAGTTGGCAGTAAAGATACCGTTAGACGGTGAAGGAGTAACGCATCTGGTAACTGTTGATGTCGAGGGCTGCAAAACCTTGGAAGATGCGCGCCGCATTGCCCGGAAAATTTCCGAAGATGTTTTGGTGAAGACCGCTATCTGCGGTGCCGACCCGAATTGGGGACGCATTGTTTCCTCTGCCGGTACTGCCGGTGTTCAGTTTAATCCGAAAAATATAACGCTGTTCATCAACGATACTGAATTGTTCCGCAACGGCGAACCGCTGCCGTTTGATAAACAGAGGACTTCGAATTCGATTCGAGGCAACAGGAACGTTCACATTCGGATTGTTTTCGGCGAAGGCGATGAAAATGTCCGCTTTTGGACAACCGATTTAACGGCGGAATATGTCCGTTTGAATTCGGATTATACAACGTAAAGTTTTGCCGCAGCCCTTCGGCTTGCGGTTATTATTTATAATACAGTGCATATAATTCTTGCAAATCCTCGCGGTTTTTGTGCCGGTGTAAATCGGGCAGTTGAAACACTCAATGCCGCTCTGGAGAAGTACGGTACGCCTTTTTATGTCTATCATGAGATTGTTCACAACACTTGGGTGGTAGAGGACTTCCGTCGCCGCGGCGTTGTGTTTGTGAACGAGATAAACGAAGTACCGGCACACAGCCGCTTGATGTTTTCAGCACATGGTGTCTCACCGGAAATCCGCATCGAAGCGGCAAAACGCAACATCAAAACGCTTGATGCAACCTGTCCGCTGGTTCAAAAAGTACATCGGCAGGTTAAAAGTTATGCCTCTCTGAATTACCGCATTATACTCATCGGACATCGCGGACACGATGAAGTGAATGGTGTAATGAACGAAGCACCCGATAACATCGACATCGTTGAAAACGAAGCAGAAATCGAAGCGTTGAACTATCCCGAAGGTACGAAATTGTCATACGTGACGCAGACAACACTTTCGGTTAATGAAACACAGAAGATGACGGACTGGCTCCGCCGGAAATTTCCGGGCATTGCGGGTCCTCCGCAAGCGAACATCTGTTATGCAACGCAGAATCGGCAGGACGCTGTTGAAAAATTATGTGCCGGTGTTGATGTTGCATTGATAGTCGGCAGCAGAACAAGTTCCAACAGTTGCCGCTTGGCAGAGAAGGCGGAAGCGCTTGGTATCTGTGCGTATCTGATTGACGGTCATCTTGATATTACATCGGGCTTATTTCGCGGAGACGAAACGGTTTTGATTTCCGCCGGTGCGAGCGCGCCGGAGTACGTCGTTCAGGAATGTTTGAACGTTTTGAAAAGCAGATTTAATGCAACAGTCGAAGAAAAGACGGTATGCAAAGAAAATGTCCGCTTCCGTTTGCCTGAAGAGTTAACGTAGGATTTTTAATCCTGCGCCTTAAAAATACCGGTTAAACATCATGCGGAGTTCACCGTCAAATTGTCGGCTGCTGCCGTTGCTGAGCGGAACTGAATATCCGATGCCTATATTGGTCTTTTCGTCAAACAGATACCGCGTTCCCAACGTCAAATTTAACACGGAATAGTTGCCCCGGTCATTGCCGATGTCGAAATGATAACTGCCTTGTTCATACTGAACACCGGCGGCGCGGTCAAGCGATTGCGTCCAATGCAATTCGCCCATCAAATTCATGCCGCGCTGAACTGTCTGACGCTGACTGAACTTTCGGAAAAACCAGTATCCCATCGACAGCGATGTGTAAGCATAAGTCCGTTCTTTCGTCTTACCGGCATAGAGCATCCGTTCTCCATCCGTGTCTGACAAGTCGGCAACATAAACCGGGTCGCCTGTTGCAGCGGTATCAATCTGAAAATATGATTGAAAAAATACCCTTTCGCTTGGAATATACAACAATCCAAAATACGGCATCATGTGAACCGACTTGTGGACAGACCGAATCACTTCCCGACCTGTTGCGGCATCAATCATGTGTGTATCATCCGCAAACGGCAGCGAGATACCAAGTCCCAGCGTCATTGCAAGCCGTTCGTTTCGGAAAACGAGAAACTTCAAAACCGTCGTCGCATCGCCCCAGCGAAGAACATTCAAACGGTTCTCATCATTTGAGTACAGTGTGTTGTCGATTGTCGATGCAAATGGAAAACGCATTTCGAGCGAAAACTGTTTTTTGAAGAACGTCTTTTCAAAACCCGGTGTGAATCGGTTGACCGGCATGCTCCTATATGAAAGCGGAACGTTATGAAAATAACTGTAATCGAAAATCAACCGGTCTGTTGGCACCGGTGTCATGTTTTCGGTAATCTTCTGTCGTCCTAAGCCGTAAGTTGCCCCCGGCGCAGATGGAATGTGATACTCCGCCGCATAGTTATACACAATTTGCCCGGCTTCGATGTTATGTGAATAAGGTTCAGTATAGTTAAATGTGACGTAAGAGTTTGCCATATCCAGCGTCAACAGCGATGGGTCAATGCCGTGAGTCCGTGCGTATTCTGCCAAACCGGGAGTAACGTTAACATCGAAATTACCTCCGCTGCGCCCCAGATAAGCAATAACCTCTGCTGCCAATCCTGACGGCAGGTTCGTGAGTGCAATGGTGTGCGTTCCCGGTGTCAGAGAACCGACTGATTGTGCAAAGCCGACTGCCGGTCCTTGATTCAAGGATGTCAATAAACCTGTGAATTGATTATCCGCATTAACGTTTGAGGCGACGAACATTCCCGTGTTGAATGTGAACTTTTCGTTGACGAAAAATATATCGCTTCCTCCCGGAATGTTGCCGAGGGCATCGCCGAAGGTCTCTAGCCCCGTCAGGTTCACTGCCACGAGGTTTTGCCGGTCACCCTGTGTTCGGTTTCGGTTCTGTTGCGCTGCCCGGGAACGCCGGAGTTGTTCGGCTAAGTCCCTGCTCCGTGCGGCATCGCTGGACTCCGGCTGCGATGAAGTCCTTCCGGCAGATGATGCCGGCTGCGCAGAAATATCACTTTCCGTGTAAAACAGGAAAAGGGTGATGCAAGCAAAAAGGAAAAAAAACTTTTTCATGATTATTACAAAAAACTAATCTTTGACTCCACAATCACCTACCACCAGTATTGGAAACCCATCTCCGCTGAATGTGTCAGCGAGCGGTTTCCTCTGTCAAGGTCATAATTACCGAAAATGATACCGCGATTGGATTTTGTCAGGAAATATCTGCCGCCGACACCGACATTAAGTATGTCGCGTCCAAGTTTAACACCGTTGAAGGTCATCGGAGTATTGACCGATGACTCGGCAAACACGCTTTGAATCGATGGCGTGTCGCTGCCGCCTATCTGACGACCATATTGCAAACGGGTATCAATTCTGGCGCGGTCATTCATACGCCACTGCGAATTGATACCGAAACGCATAACAGTTTGACTTAAATCGCTCTTTCCATACACTTGACGGAATTGACTGGTCCCCGTCTCTGCAAATGCACCGCTTTTCGCTGACTGTATATCGATAGCAGCCGTCGGCAGGACAGTGAACTCGCGTGTCAATTTCACGCGGCGCACTAACTCGGTAGTCAAGTACCATGAGTCCCCATCGTACTTCGACTGAACGACTCCATCGGAAACAGCCCGATTGCCGCGATAGTTTTGGCTTCCATACGCTAGAAAACCGTTTGCTTCCCAAACGCCGCCGAATTGTTTCTTTGCAAACAGTCCGAAGACGTGGTCGTCTGACTTGACTCTGTTGCCGTCTTGATAAAGCCGCGGATTTCCGTAATTGAATATGAATCCAACGGAAAACGACCGTGAAATATATTTGTCTAGTCCAACATTCATTCCGATACGTGATATGCCGTATGAACGCGCTTGCCCGTCACCGTCTTGCCGACGGTCAGATTGAGATGCGGCGAACCAAAATCCCCGTGTCGAATAATCGCCGCACCGTTGGCGCGGGTCAATCGTCCGACTGCCGTTTCCTTCAAAGAAACGCTGTGAAACAATACGATATGGATTCGACAACGCAGTCATCTTTGCTTCGGCATGAATCGCACCGTTGGATAAAAACGCAAACGTTGATGCAAGTTGGGAATCATCCATATTCATCAATTTGAGTTCAAAGTCCTCCCATTCCCAAGCATCGAATGCTGCTTCCAAATACCGGGCGGCTTCTGTTTGATTATGTGTGAACCCGAACTCGGCTGCGTATTCGGAAAGCGGTGTTGCCGTATATTGCAAGTCCATCGCAGTGCCGTCAACACTCACGATGCTTTCACGATTTAGGAGTCCTTGTGTGAAGTTGAAAATTTCCTCTAACCGTTCCACATCGAGTCCGCCGTCTGTTGCGGTTATCATGTTGTGAAAAACCGGTCTGCGGTGTGTTGTCGGCAGCGGTTCACTGTCCTTTGTCAGGTTGACGGTGCCGTCAAGCGTAACGGTCTTACCTCTGATAATGTAGTCACCTACATCAAGTGTCAATGAAGCATTTTCGCCGAGTATAAAATCGCTTTCGGTGTGGAACGCCTTTTGCCATGACAGCGTCACGTTTGCCCGATTCAAGATTTCGATGTTTCCCTCGAAATAAACGTTGTTTTCAAATCCGATGTTTCCGCCGGCGATAATCAGATTGCCGCCGGTCGTTTCTTTAAAACCGCTGCCGTAATCAAAGGCGCGGGAGATGCCGAATAAGTCGCCGCCGGTGAAATTGTAATTTCCGTCCGAAATCAACATACCGGATACAGTTCGTCCGCCGCCGAGTGTAATGCTGCCATCTTGCTTGCCGGTATCATTGAAAACAAGATAATCGGTATGATTAAACTGTTCTGTATTGCCGAAATCGTCAACCCAGTTGTTGGTTGCAGTTATATCAAAGGACGAGTTTTTGTTTCCAGTCCACGTCAAGCGGCGGCGCATGGTATCGGGCATCTCGGTATTAACTTGCAATTTACCGTCAGGTGATAGAGCCAATTCCGCCTTTTGACGGCTATTGACCGGTAACCTCTCGCTGCCGATTTTCAGTGTGAATTTATCGAGTTCCACACCGTTGGCTGACTCCAAAACAGTGAACGTTCCTTCACTCCACGAATTGACATCAACGATGTTCTCCGCTCCGTAAGTCAGGTTTCCATCAACAACGACTTTATCGGAAACATCGGTTCCTTTCAATTCAACGGCGATTTTAGCGGCGTTCAGATTGACGCTGCCTTTCAGTGTCATTTCGCCGATAAGTTTATCAATGCCGATGATTGATGACGAGATTGTCAGTTCTGCATTGTCAGGGCGCAAGGTTCCGGCAACATTGAAATTAGTTGCGATAAACTTTCCGCCGCCTGCAAGGGTCCCCACTGTGTCGACATTGATTATACCGCCGGCATCAAACGCTGCCCCTTTGACAAGCCGCATGATTCCCGAATTGACATGGACTTGACTATCCAATCCCAAAGTGTGAGTGACGCTGCCGGTGCCATCGCCGTTGCCGAATTGGACGAAGTCCGACGTGTTAGTGTACGAAATTTCGATGACGTTGTTCGTTGAGCCGTCCAAAGCGCGAATGGAATCTCGAATGATAACACCGCCGGGCAACGCTTTGGCACCGCCGATAAATTTCATTACATTACCGGCACCTTCAAAAGCAATGGCGTTTAGACCGCTTGAGTCCCTGTTGTTAAATATCGCCGGATGCCCATTTGTCGAATCGAAAATGATAGTCGCCGGGTCAGAGAAAATACCGCCGCCCGCTAGTTCAGTCGAGTTATCAGAAATAATGATGCCGCCGCTGAGTGTCAA
>WRCR01000259.1 GCA_009783865.1 Planctomycetaceae bacterium
GCGGACAGCGGTGGTTCTGCAATTGGTCTTGGCGTACCCGTTGTCCGCAGTTTCGGCAGTTGACAAATTGCGGTTTGTCCCAATTATTCCCTTCCACAATAACCGGACCGCGGCAGACGTGGTTTCCTTGCGGTTTGTTCGGGCAAGCCCAAAAACTCTCACCGCAAGTTCTACACTTTGTTATCGTTTTGTGTCCGCCTCCCAAAACAAAATGCACATCATTTTTGTAAGTGTATTGCTTTTTGCAGAGGTCACACACGGCAGTTTTCTGTTGCGGTTGCGGCGATTGCGGACAGACGTGGCGTGTCCCTTCGTTGTACTTTTGACCGCACTTGGAACAAGTAATCTTTTTGGGTGCCGCTGTCACGGCACCGCGTATCTGAGCCGATTCAGGAACAGCAATAAGCGAAACGCCGAAGATAACGAACATGATAATGATTGTACGAATGAACATTGTGGTTCTCCTTGGTTGTTATGGGAAAAAATAACGTGAAAAGCCGACGGCAGGTTAGTCGTCATAGTTTGGCAGTCCGGGCAGTACCGGCTTGCTGTCAGTTGGCTGGCTGACATTTGAAGTCGGCTTGTTGGTGACATTTTGGATAACGGGCTTTGATGTTGTTGTCGATTTTGTCACAGTCGGCTTCTGCTGTTGGAAGCCATCGTCTTCGACAATAACCGGCTCTCTTACTCCGATGACCCAGTTCATTCCAGTGCCTTGACGCTGCTGCGGCGTTCGGAAGCCGGTCCTAAAAGCATTGCCAAGTATATTGGAGTTGCTTGTTTCATAGTATTGATATGCCCTATTGTTGATATTCAAATATCGAAAACCGCCGTTGGCTTCCATCACTTGCAGTTCTCTGAACGATGGCAAGCGGAAACCATACTTCGCCGCCAATGTCCTTGCTGGAACACCCATGCCGGACGATTGAACTTGTCCGATTGTCTGCGTCCATTCCAAACCGGTTCGTTCATCTCGAAAAATCCTGATGCCGTTGACGGTGTCTGTCTGCGTCCATTGGGAAGATGATGCAACAGTAACAGTGCGCTGCGTAGTACCTTGGCTGCTTGAGGCGTGTCCCGGCGGGGTATACTTTCCAACCGGCTGACCTGATGCCGAGTGGGTGCATATAACAGCTAAAATGAATGCCGCGGCGAATGCTGCGTTCTTTTTCATAAGTATTATCCTTGAATTCGTTGTGTTGGCCATGTTGTTGTGTTGAGCATATCACTTGCAGCAACGTTTTGCGCACATATCGGGATTATTGTAACCGATGCCAGAAAGGAAGTCAACGGGTGTGCTCAAATATTTTCCGCCGCAAAGGAAACGCAATTTACTGACCAGAATACAAATTCAGAGGCGGAAAATATTTGCGCACACCTAAGTCAACTGAATGAAAACAGTGAATGTAGTCCATAGCAGGAGCGACCGGTAGAACATCCATTCGCTACAATTCGTTGCGCTTCTGGATTTCATCGCGTTTCATAACAGCCGCAGTCGGGCTTATTGTCCCGCTTGTTTCCCAGAATGTCATCCTTCGGCATTTGAGCGGCATCAGCGGCATCAATAACGGAACTGCCTGCCGCCGGAACCGCATACTCCTTCACCAGCCGCTCAAATTCCTGCCTAATCGTGCTGTTGCCGGAAAGGAATTTTCCCGTCTTTTCGTCAAGACGCGGATAAACGATTTTTGCAGGTACATCCGGCAGCATCGGCGATTGCAGTATCGCTTTTTTGTCACGCTCCGGTACGAAAACATCCGTCTCTTTCACTGGAATTTTCTTTCCGCCGCTCCAGTAAACGTTGTTATTGAATTTCAAAGCGTCCTTTCCGGCAAAGTCCTTTTCTGCGCCAGCCGAAAACCGGAGCATCTTGCCGGTGTTGTCGCAAAAAACGTTGTTGGCGACAATGATGTTTTCCTGCGCCGGCTGCTTGTCGAATTTCATAAACACTGCGGAATACGCCGAAAAACTGCCCGGTCCGCCGCCGTTGGGATGTCCCGTGACGGTGTTCGCCCGTACCGCTACGTCCCGTATTCCGCCCTTAAATAATAACGCCGCAATAATCCGCTGTGCAGTATGAAAAAGAAAAAGATTGTTTTCGATAGTAATTCCGCTTGCTTCAAAAAACGGCTTGTTGTCTTCGGCAGTCAGAATAAATCCTTGGTCGGGAAGTCCCGACCAGCCGAGAAAGATGTTGCGCCGGAAAATGATATTCTCCGTATAGTTCTCGGCTGTATTAGACGAGTTTTTTATCACGATAAACGAATGCGCCTGATTCACTTCGGGACGACCGCTGCCGGCGTAGTCGTTGAAGAAAATGCTGTCCTCTATCGTGATGTTCTTGACAACGTTAATATCAAAATGTTCGTCTCCGCTGTGATTGTTTTGATTGAAAAAGATACAGCCGGTAAACAAAATATCATGCGTCCGATTGTTGATTTTCAGCAAATCGTTTTTGTAAGAATCGTGAAAGATGCAATTCCGAAAGACGAGATGATGACAGTCCTCTTTGCCGAGTTGTACGAGGTAATCGCTCTTATCGCTGCCGTTGCCGTGAAATTCCAAGCCCTCAATGACCGCATTGGAAAATTTTTCGAGATAAAGAACGGTGTTTGTTCCGTCTCTGCCCGTAAATCGCGCCCTATATGGGTTTTCCGCTTTGACAGTTAGCGTCTTGTCAAACGCTCTGTTCCACAGATTGGAACCGGCATAGAGTCCGTCTTGGACGATGATGGTCGAACCGTCATCGGGAACTGCCGCTATTGCCTGACCGAGTGTCGCCCAAGGTTTTGCCTTGGTACCATCTCCGCCTCTGCTTCCGTTGGGTGAAACATAGTATTCCGCTGCATAACCGCAGCAGGAAAAAAGAATTAAGATACTGAAAAAAAATAAGACACAGCAAAATATAGAGCGCATAACAAATCCCCTGGAGCGTAAGACCTTAGCAATAATTTTATGTAAACTATCTCTCGCAATAAACGGCTGGGAGAAACCACTGCAAATGATAACACATTCATAAATGTTGGCAAGGGCAAAAAGGTTCCGGCGGCTGCCTTTTCCGCCCCCGCAAGTCCGTCCCAACTGCCGCCGCGACTCACACGAGACGAGCCGGCATTAGCACCAACCGGGTCAGTCCGGGGATTATCATCACCGGCTCGTAAATAGTCACCATACCAATCGCTGCACCATTCCCACACATTACCGTGCATATCGTACAATCCCCACGCATTCGATTGCTTCTCGCCAACAGGATGCGTCTTGCTGTTCTTTGCCTCAATTGTTTTCAATTCCTGGAAGTCCTTGGCTCCGTTGTACCATACGTATTGCTCTAGTTTAATCTTGGAATATTCCCCAAAACAATACGCCGTCGTTGTTCCTGCCCGGCAGGCATATTCCCATTGCGCCTCCGTTGGAAGTGAAAACTTGAAGCGGGGGTTCGTTGAACCCCCCGCTAAACGACTTAATTCGTCTCTCGCTAAATCGTTGAAAACAAATACCTCATCAGTATATTTTATACTAAAAAATGAATGTCTGCGACAAACAATTTTGGATTTTTGGGAAAAATTTCGATATATCGGAGTATCGGCGAAATGTACCAATTTTTATCCCCGCTGGATTTTTCCGAAACAATACGATACAACATGACATACAAACAGTGTTTTAACTCATTCCGCCGAAGACCGATGTCACGAAAAATTCAAATCAAAATCCGTCCTGATGGAACTATCGAAGCAGAAACGCTGGGGTTCACCGGCAAGAAATGTCTCGACCTCATTCCGCTGCTTGAAAAACTAACCGATGCGAAAGTGGTTGATTCCGATTACAAACAGGAATACTACGAAGAAGAAAATGTCTTAACGGAAGACGATAAAGTTGTCAACAAGAACACTTAATAGACCGATGCCGTAAGGCATCAACAAGGAGCCATTATGAGCGTTACTGTTATGTTAGTTCCCGCTTTAGCCCCCGCTCTCGCACCGCTGATTATCGGTTCGCTGACAGCGGCAGCGGCAGGCACTTCCATTCTTCTCGGTACACTTCCCATGGAAGTTGACCTTCCCGAAGATGTCAAATCGAAAAAATGTTTTACCCGTGCAACCGTGATAAGCGACCTCAAGACGCTGCGGGAAGCAGTGGAGTCGCTCGGCGGTTCTGCCGTCAATCACGACCTCTTCCGTCTGGACGGTGTTGAATTCGTACTGCGGCGGGACCCTCAGGAAATCTTCACTTGGAACGACGAATTCAACGAACAGCAGGCGAATGAATTCATCTCCGGTATTGAAGCGGAATACATCCGCATTGTCCGGGACAAGACCTTGGCAAACGTTTCAGAACACTGCAAAGAATGCGGGCTGGAATTAGAATCGGAAGAAGTGGAGGAAGACGAAACCGTTGTATTGACCTTTAGAGTATAATGTGGGTGTATCTGGAAGAATGTTTTGCATCGCTGCAAAAACGGTTGTCCGACGGCAGTTATTTCGGCGGATACCGCTCTTTGTTTTACGCTATGCTGGTATTGAGCATGATTCCGTTCCTCGGTGCTTTCATCGCTTGGTTCAGTGCAGCCGAAGTTAAAAACAAACAGCGGTACAGATTGTTAGCGATATTTTTTCTCGCTTTGGGGTTTATCGGTCTTGTTTCTCTTACTTGGGGAGAGGTAGATATGGAGAATCGTACCATCACTTATGGTATTTGGACGAATTATTTTTTACTGTCGATTTTCTTGTTGAATTATCTGCTCATATTTCTGCTGCGAAAAGAAATTGTCAATGAACCGCCGGCGGCAAGGGAATTTACGGCGAATCCGAAAGACGAAATGGATGCAAAAGCAAGAATAGAGGTCGCAAAAGCGCGGCAGAAAATCAATGCTGCTAGAACACCGCTCAACGTCATCATAAAGGAGCAGGAACAAATCGTATCATACGGCGACATTTATGGAATTCAATCGACCGTCCTTAACATCAATTCTGCAACGCAGGGTCAAATCGAAGCCCTGCCGCGGGTCGGAAAAACATTGGCGTTGTTAATCGTGCAGAATCGGCAGACCTTCGGCGAGTTTGCTTCGCTGGACGAACTTTGCACCCGATGTTCCATAAAGCCGCATATTCGGATTGCGATGGAACCGCTGATAAGTTTCAGCGCAGTAGTCGAAGTGGCGGTCAAACAAAAACGCCGCGGCAGAGTGATTGATTAACCACATGACACAAATCAGAGTACATCGTTTGTTATATCCTACTTCTGCGGAAGGTCCCGGTCTGCGCTGCGCACTTTGGGTTCAGGGCTGTCCGCTTCACTGCAAGGGCTGCGCTGTGCCGCATACTTGGGACTTCAACGGCGGAACACTTTACGAAGTGGAAGCATTAGTTGACGAGATACTCAACTCGCAGGTAAAACTTGACGGCATAACATTTCTCGGCGGCGAACCATTCGAACAAGCAGAAGCGGTCGCCGAACTTGCGGAAAAATTGCGGGAAAAGGGATTGTCTGTTATTGTATTCACGGGTTATGAAAAGAGTGTTCTCGATTCTGCGAACCGTCCTGATTGGCAGCGGTTGATTGCAGCGGCGGACTTGTTGAAGACGGGTCGGTTCATTGAAGAGTTAGGAACGGCGGAGCGTCCTTGGGTCGGTTCGTCGAATCAGGAATTTCATTTCTTAACGGAGACGGCGTTGCGGTGGAAAGAGCATTTCGAGGAGTATTACAACAAGATTGAATTGCGCATTTCGCCGGACGGAACGTTGTCGCTGAATGGTCTTGCCGCACCGCCGCAATGGCGGGAAATCGTGGAACGGTTAAACAAATAACGTTTTGCTCTTGCCGAAAATCGTTTTCTTTGTTATTCTCCGCCGATGTTTTTTAGAGCATATCAGGAATTGGTATGGACCGATGGAATTCGCTTTCGTCATTCCAGCGAAGGCGGGAATCTAGACGTAAAGGGTTCACGTCCATTCTCTAGACCCCCTCCTTCGCGGGGGTGACGGAGATTTGTCCCCATCAAATCCAAAAATGCTCTAATATATGATTTCAATACGA
>WRCR01000260.1 GCA_009783865.1 Planctomycetaceae bacterium
ATGAAATCGCAACCGGCTTCGGGCGAACAGGTAAATACTTCGCCGCTGAATGGGCGGGAATCGAGCCGGACATTATGTGCATCGGTAAAGCATTGACCGGCGGAACCATGACGCTGGCGGCAATGCTCACAAGCAAGCGGGTTGCTGAAGGTGTTTCTTCGGATGGCGATGTTTTAATGCACGGACCGACTTTCATGGCAAATCCGCTGGCGTGTGCCGCTGCGATTGCTTCGCTGTCTTTGCTTGAAACCGGCAACTGGAAAAAAGAAGTCAAACGGATTGAAACACGGTTGAAAACCGGTTTGGAACTCTGCCGCGGACTATCCGGTGTTGCTGATGTCAGATGTTTAGGGGCTATCGGTGTGGTCGAAATGGAACATTCGGTCAATACCCGCTCATTGCAGCAATTTTTTATCGATAACGGTGTTTGGCTTCGTCCGTTCAATAAACTAATTTATGTAATGCCGCCGTACTGTATTTCGAATGCGGAAATTGATAAAATAACAGACGCGGTTTTATCTTCCGTAAAAGCGCAGGATTAGAAATTCTACGCTACGCTAATAAGTTTCAATCACCGAACCTTTGTCCAAGCTGGTTTCCTTTTTATATTCTTCGAACTGTTCCGCTTTATACTTTTTCTTTATCTGATAATAAAAACAATCGCCGCCGGAAAATTGACGATACTTATTATTATATAAAGACAAGCCGCCTTTGAAATCAATATCAATCCGTACAAGCGACTCCGTTGCCGCCATTTCCGCCGATTAAAACATTATTGGCAAATGTACCCTTATGGTCAAGCGAGATAGTGCCATTTCCGCCCCCGCCTCCATGTCCGCCATTTCCTCCTTTTCCGAGAGCACCTCTTCCGCCATTACCGCCTATCCCGCCGTTTCCGCCGACAGAAAGGGAACGTCCAAAATTCAGAGAGCCCGCCCCGGTGAGTACACCATCACCTCCGTATCCGCCATTTTCGGCATTCCCGCCGTTCACAGCACCATATCCGCCGTTGCCGCCTCTTCCTCCGCCTCCGCCGATATTTACATAAGTCGAAAGAAAGTTAGCCGAAGCACCGGAAAAGACAGAAATCGTTCCTTTCGCGCCATTGCCCCCTCTTCCCCCTTCTGCACCGCTAAAACCGAGTGAAACGGATTCTCCGCCTACACCGCCGTTTCCGCCATATCCTCCTACTGTTATGGGACTGCCGAGGTATTCGTGGAATGTTGCCGAGCCGTAAATGTTTAAAATACCTTCGCCTCCTGTTCCTCCGTAACCAGCATATTGCCCTCTTCTAAAGGAGATAGGATTGTCGCAATCTCCTCCATCTCCGCCGTCGCCGCCGTATCCGCCCAGACGAATTGCAGCGTATGACTCAAAAATAACACCGGCGTTGATGGTGCCTTCACCTTTGCTGCCGTTGCCTCCTCCGCCTCCATATCCCGCTGAACGGAGAAAACTTCCATTTCTGCCGCTGCCTCCTCTGCCGCCATTTCCGCCGACATACCTGCCCTGCTGCAAAGTAAGGTTGACATTTTCAATGAGTATCCCGGAGCCGCCATTACCGCCTCTTATTCCGTTGCCGCTGCTATCCCTGCCGCCATTCCCGCCGCTGCCGCCGGGCGTATAGATTTCCGCATAAACAGCGGTTTCCCACAGTGCTGCCGCAAACACAAACAATATGCAGCAGGGAAGGGTGAAAATGTGTAAAATTGCCGCTGGCGATGAGTTTGTTTTCGAGGTTTGCATTTTTCCCAAGAAATTTGAGGACCTTAGTCGGTAGATGGTTTCCGTGAACAAATCGAGAACCCTGACGGAGGTGTTATCGAAAAACCGTCTAATGAAAATCGAGAAAATGCGCAGACGCAGAGTCGCAATCGTTTGTTGCCGTACCTTTTTTGACGATAATTCTTCCAAAGCGGCACTTTTTGCTCTTGCCTACTTTAACGGGTGTGTTAGAATTTGCGCCGATTGTCCCGCCAGTTGACACTGGCGGTTGCCAATTTCACTCACCACTCAAAGTTAAGATAGGTAAAATAACGTTAAAATAGGTAGTCATCATGTGCAAAATGATACAATTTACGGAAGTGTTTTGTTTTCAAGCAGTTACGTCAATAAAAATTTTTAATTTAGGGCTTGATGTTAGGTGGTTTGCGGATTACTTCCCAATCCGCCAGAGATGTTTATCGGTACGGATATACAGCGACTTTCCCGATACCGCAATGGACGCAAGTGCGTGTTCGCCGAGTTCATTCCTTGAAAGTATAGCCGGTTCTTGTTTCGGGTCATCCGCCGGTTGCAGAACCGTTGTGGTTCCATCTTCGGAAAGAACGTAAATCTTGCCGTCAGCATAGAGCGGAGACGGATTCAAATTACCGCTAAGACGTTTCTGCCAGAAAAGTTCGCCGGTCGCCGCATCGAAAGCGGAAAAACTGCCGTTGTCGCAAGCCGTGTAAAGACAGGGCTTCACATACAGAAACGATGCCATTGTCGGCACATTCCGCTTTACTTCCCAAACGATTTTCGTTGCCGTGCAATCGCCTTTTCCATCGGGACGCACTGCCCGGATAAGGTCGCTAGGCGAATTTGCCATGAAGACAAGTCCGTCTCCATAAGCCGCCGAAGGAACCGCCGGTTCGCCCATGCTTTGCACCGTCCACACAAGTTCTCCGTTTTCAGGATTGAAGCCCTGAATAACATTGCCGGCAGGACTGACAAGCAGGTCTTTGCCGTTAACGGAAATAACAATCGGCGTTGAATGACCGATGCGGGACAAGCCGCGCCTTGCACGCCAGCGTTCTTTGCCCGTATTTTTGTCAAGAGCGAGAACGAAATTCTTGTCCCAAACGTCCTGCCAGCCGAGCCGTATGTCTTCACGACTGCTGGGATTGACGGCGGTAATGAGCAAATCCTTGTACAAAATCGGCGAAGTTCCCAATCCGTGTTTGGAATAGTAAAGAAGTTCCGTGTTCGTCCAAATGATATTGCCGTTGAAATCAAGGGCTGCGAAACCGCCGCTGCCGAAAACGACGTATACGTTTTTTCCGTCGGTTGCTGGTGTCGGAGTTGCGAAGGAGTTTTTCGGGTGTTTGTTTTGCGGTTCTTGTGTGAAAACAATTTTGTTCCACAGGATTTTTCCGGTATTTTTATCAACGGAGATGACGCGGCATTCTTTTCCTTCGTCAGTCGTTGAAGTCAGGAAAATCCGGTCGTCCCAAATAATCGGCGAAGACCAGCCGCTGCCGGGAATCTCGGTTTTCCAAGCGAGATTTTCATTGTTTTCGGCATTCCACTTCACAGGCAGACCGGTTGCCGTTGAATGATTTTGACCGGTTGAGCCGCGGAACATAGTCCAGTTGTCGGACGCTGAAACCGAAAGAGACGCACACGGCAGCAATAAACAGAGCAGAGAAAGAATAATGTGTTTCATGGTAAATGATGTTGTTTGTCTGGATGGATTGTACTGATTTCGCAACGAAAACGTACTTCAGTATAACAGAATACGGACGAATAAACAATGGACTTGGATTTTCAAAAACGAGAAATAAAAACTCAAACAGAACGGCGTTGTTTGCGCAACGCCGCTCATTCTCAAAATTCATTTTCTCAAAATCTATTGATACTATAACCCGGGTAGCACGATACAATTCTCAACATCGTCAAGCGCAGTACCGAAAACTGACTTTTGATTCGGTTTGTCCCATTCGGTTATTTTAACTTTGTCCAATTCCAAACCGTCAATATGTGAAAAACGGAAAGCATCAAACGGCTTCGTTCCATTGGGAACCGACAAACTTATATCAGCAAAAGATATGTTGATAAGTTTATTATCTGCCTTGCCGCTTATTGGACTTGTTGCCCGTGCAATTCCGCTGATACCGCGAAAATACACATTGCGGACTTTCGTTTCCGGTGCAGCATATCCTAGTGTCATCGTGAACGGCACTCTGACATCCATGACGATGTTTTCAAACCGGATATTTTCAATTGTTGTCCCCGGGCTGTTTGGCGAATAACTCGAATGAAAATTCAAACCGACGTTCGTTTCGTGAATGGCGAGATTTGAAAAGGTGCAATGGCGGATTTTGCCTGTTCCAACACCGACACGAACTGCCTGGCAGGATGTTTTCAGCACGCAGTTTGTTATTGTGATAAATTCGCAAAGACGTTTCTTTTTGAGCGGCTCTTCATTAGCCCGGAGCGTGATGCAATCGTCGCCCGATTCGATGAGACAATTACTGATAATCCCGCGTTGGCAGCAATCAACGTCGATGCCGTCGCCGTTTGCCGTGTCCATTCTGTTTTTGATACGAACGACGTCTATCAGAAAATCCTCGCAACCGTGCAGGAAGCAGGTCCAGTACGGAGAGTTGAACAGTTCCACATCGCGAATCGTGATGTTGGTGCTTTCGCAGAGAAAGAGCATTTGTGCCGGTCGCCAGACCACTTTGTTTTTGGGGACGAAGCGGTCACTTTCCGGGTCATTGAGAAATGCCTTTCCGTTACCGTCTATTCGTCCGCGACCGGAAATTGTCACGTTGTTTTGTTCAACGGCGACGACCAGATGCGCTCCGCTCATGAAATCTCTTGTAAAGACACGGTTTTGCGGACAGAAGTCAGGTGCGTTGTAATCCTCCTTGTCGGGACTGCCGAACAGAATCGCACCGGCGGAAATATGCAGTTCCGTATTACTTTTCAGATAAATTGTGCCGGAAAGATAAGTTCCAGGCGGCAGAACAACGCGTCCGCCGCCCGCCTCGGCGGCAGCATCAATCGCCTTCTGAATTGCGGCGGTATCCTTTGTAACTCCGTCGCCAACGGCACCAAAGTTGCGGACGTTGAAGACGTGGTCCTTCGGCACCTCCACAGCGGAGAGAGTTGCCGAAGACAACAACGTAACGAAAATAAAGGAAATGGTATATCTTTGCATGATTTCTATTTAGGGATTAGCGGATTGCTTCATGGTAAAGGGTGACGGAGCGGGAGTCAACGGTATTTTGAAATATCGATGACAAAAGAGCCGCCGGATTCTGGGATGCTCAATTCGATGTCAGAAGTTGGTAACCGGCGATTCTGTTTAAGATGTTCGTCCTGCTTTTTTACCAGTTCCGCCATTTCTGCGGAAGACATATTCATATGCTCGTCCTGTGAAGGGGAGAGTTCTTTCGGTAAATCAATTCGTTCAGAGACAAATACGCTGTAATCGCCTACCGGAACGCCGGACGCTTGAAAAGAGCCGACACTCGTATGGATTTACATTGCCGCTTCCATTCGTAATGCTGCCGAAATTGTGCCAGGGCAGGTATCCAAAAATACCGCGGTGATTGGCATCAGGTTCACCAGAGACACGTGCCCAATGCATAGCATTGTCCCCTTCACTCATGCGATAGTTTGTTCTTGCCGTCCGGTCAGCATCTTTTCCCGGCGGCGCATCCGAAGGACACATAAACGTTGACATTTCCCGTGTTTTAATGTTATTCGCGCCGCCGTTCGCCGCGGGAACGGGATTGTCAGATTGAATACCGATGTTAGTTGTTAATATCGTATCGTAAGTCGCTGACAGTTCAATAAAGGGAAACAGCGGTACGAAGCCGCTCCAGCGTCCGTTACCCGCTGTAGAGGGACCATAACGCCACGAACTACCCGCCTGAAACGATTGATGAACATCGTGATAATTGTGAGTACCCAGTGCAAGTTGCTTGAGTTTATTTGTACACTGCATTCTTCTTGCGGCTTCGCGGGCTGCCTGCACTGCGGGTGATAGTAATGCGATGAGAACGCCGATAATGGCGATAACAACGAGAAGTTCGACGAGGGTGAACGCAAATACGAGCCGGCAGTGATAACTGCCGGATGGCGGGTTATAACCCGCCGCTCTTAATTCTCCCCCCCTCAAATCACATAATTCAACTTTATGTTTTTTCCATGACTGTCTCTCCTAAAAATTTTTTCATAGTATCAGGAACATAGTCCTCCAGCGTCCGTTGTGTATTATCGAACAACATTTCCAAAAATTCAATC
>WRCR01000261.1 GCA_009783865.1 Planctomycetaceae bacterium
ACTCGAATGGAAGTTATCCAGCGATAACAGTCAGAATCCGACGTGGTACAAAATCGAAAATGTCACCGGTGCTTCCTACACGGTTGGTTTATTGGAAACGCTGTCAGCGAATACGCGGTATCACTTCCGAATAACGGCACATGCGGACGGCTTTGAGGACTCCCAAGCGTCGCTGGTAGTTGGAGAAACGACGAAGTTAAATCTTGTTTAATGCAGCGGCTTGTTTAGCGGGCGGTTCGTAGAACCGCCTTTTCAATCAGCGACAAACATTCGCTTGTCTGTTCCGGTGTTCCCGCGCTGATACGCAAGCCGTCTCCCCAGTCGGCGTAATTCATATACCGCACAAGATAGCCGTGCTGCTTCAGATATTCATAAATCGGTTTTACCGGCATATCATTTCTGGTATTCCACGTAAAATTCGCTTGCGAGTCCGGCACCGTGAAACCCAATTCCCGCATCCGATTGACAAGAACACTTCGCGCCGCAATGATTTTACTTCGATTATCCTGCTGCCAGTCGGTGTCTTGAATCGCCGCTATTGCCGCCGCAATCGATAAAGAATCGCAGTTGTAGGAGTCCTTGACTTTTAACATCGCTTCAACATACTTCGGAGCGGCAAACAGAAAGCCGAAACGCAACCCGGCAAGCGAAAACGATTTACTCAGCGTCCGGCAAATAATAATTTTATCCGTTTGTTCAAGCAGAGAAATACAGTTATCTTCGGCAAAGTCAGCGTATGCTTCATCAACGACGAGCGGGCACGGCAACTGTTCGGCAATCTGCAAGACGCGCTCTTTCGGCAGAACGGTGCCGCTGGGTGAATTCGGATTCGGCAAAAACGCTAACTTCAAGGTACCTGCGCTGCTTGCGGCACAGAAAGAATTCGGCAATGACCAATCGTTATTGAAAAACACCGTTTCACTTTTCGCGCCTTGAATTTCCGCAAGCGATTGATAGAGAATATAACTCGGACAAGGCAGCCGCAGAATTTCGCCGCTGCTGATGAAGGTGCGGGTTAAAATCGTGAGCAAGTCATCGCTGCCGTTTCCGCAAAGGATACATCCTTGCGGCACGCCGTACCGCTGTGCTGCTGCTTTTCGGAATGAATCGGCAATCGGGTCAGGATAGCGGGACAAACCTTCATCGGCTACTTTGCGAATTGCGGCATAGACCTTTTCCGAAGCCCGGTAAGGATTTTCATTGGTATTGAGTTTAACGGCTTCGCCTGCCTTGGGCTGTTCGCCCGGCACATAGCCGCGCATTGCATTGATTTCCGGACGAATATAATTCACGGTCTTTCCCTCGCTATGTTTTTGAAGCATTAGAACATATCAATTTTGCTGAGGACAGAATTTACACGATTTAAGAATATCTGGGAATAGAAAAAATGGGTAATAAATGCTGTACCCTTATCTTTTCGGCAACCGCTGCTGTCTGTGTTATAATGACTTATGACAATCGGTGACAAGAAAAATAATATCATTTTCCACCTTTTCTGTGCCAAATTATATCATATTATAAGTGTGTTATAAGTAGGGACTTATGGAAAAAACAAGAATTTTTATACACGTTTGAAAAATCTTTCAGAATTACCCAAAAATCAAGGGTTTGTTGAAAATAAATCACTCATCAATTCTAATAACATCTTTTCCTTCCTGTTCACGCTGGAGTATTTTTTCCGCCGATTTACGCCCAAATATCTAAAAGAGTGCCGGGCAAACGAAACAGCCGATAAAGCACCATCAAAATACAAACAAGAGCCGCGTCTATCCGGTTCGTACCGGTAACGGTTCGTATTCGATGTTCAGTTCGCAACACTGTCCCGGCTTGAAATGCCGCTTCGTATAACGGCGAAGATTGCTTTCGCCATTGACCTCATCAGCCGTAAAACGGTTATGCAAATCGACATAACAAAACACGGCTCCGCTGGATACATCGATTCTGTTGTCTATGGAACGCAGGAACAATCCATCGACGATTTCCCGCGAACCGTCTCTTTCAAATGCTGCTGTTACGCGGCTTCTTGATTCCAATGCACGGACAAGAAAAAGTTCCTGAGTTGCAAAAACTTTTCCCTTGATTGCAAGTTTGCAATAATCGAAAAGCCGGCAAAGCGAATCGCCGACAGCAATGTTTTTACCTGTAGTTGCATACAGTTCCATATAACTTCGGCATTTTGTCTGATTCTGCGAACCCGGTCAATATGGATTTTCCCATCATTCTCCTCCCGGCTTTTCTAATCCGCCGGACAATAAAGCACCTCGCAAAAGTACGTGCGATTCCATCAAGGCATGCAAACCGTCGAGATACTCTATGTTGACATTCAAAAACGTCTGTCTGGCTTCAATCAGTTCATGCGAAGCGTATTCACCGCGGCGATAAGCGGCAAGAGCCAAATCAAATGCTTCTCGGGCATCCGCCAAAATTCCTTTATAAGAGACAACCCTATTTCGAGCGGTTCGGTATTTCCCCATTTGCTGCTCATATCTTTGGGCAATAGCCCGCTCCAATCGTTCCGCGTTCCGCTGTGCAGTGGAAAGTTCCGACTGCGCCCGTTGGATGTTCCCTTGATTGCGGTCGAAAATCTGGAGCGGAATTGCTACCCCAAAAGAAAATTCACTCTGTTTGGTTTCGGTATTGTAAGCAATCTTTGCGTGTGCATCGTAATCAATCCCTGCTTCTGCATGCTGCTGCCGGAGCCGCGCTCTGGCCGCGTCCACTTCAGCGTATGCTTGCCGCAACTCTGGACTAACGGCTTGGATTTCAGCAAACAACGTTGTCTCACTCAAATCGGGTGCCAGCGTTTCGACCGAATCCGTGATTTCAATCAATTCTCCTTCCGATAGAGCAAGTAAAATAGCCAATTCCTTGCAGGCGGTTCGATAGGCAATTTCTGCATCCCGAAGGGCAATCTGCATTTGTTCCGTTTTGATTTTAATGTCGAGGAACATTGAGCGTGCAATCTCTCCCGCTTGGAGAAGTTCACTTGCTGCGTAAAGGGCTTCTTGTGAAATTTTTGACAACTCTTCCAGCAGCAAACATTTCCGGTAAACAAAGGCAACTTGATACGCCGCGAGCAGGGCATCGTTCATCGCTTTTTGACACTGCATTCTGTATGTTTCATCGGCGGCTTTATATTCACGGTTAACAGCGGCTTGCCGGGCATCACGTTTGTATCTCGGAGTGATGGGCTGACTAAATGTAACGCCTTGTTTTCCGGCATATTGCTCTGTAACCTCTTCTGCGCTGTATTCCACAGTGGGATTGGACTTCAAACCGGCTTGAATCCATGTCCCGCGCAGTGCTTCCGCTTGACGTTTTGCCTGCTGAATACCGGGATGGTTATGTGTTGCCGCCGCTGTGATTTCAGCAAATGTTATAGCACGTTTCGGCAGAGCAGCAATACCGCTTGCCGGTTTTATTGCCGGAGGCATCTGCGGGTTGTTAAGCGGAGCAGGAGTCGGTGCTTTCGGTTCAGTTGCTGATATAATCGGGCGTGAAAGAGGCGGTGTGGGGAGCAGGTAGCGGTTACGATAGAGCGAGTCGGCATTCGGCTGTGCAAAGGTTGAGCCAGTCGGGATAATGACGGTTATCAACAACCCCAACAGAGGAAAGATTCCGTTCATTCTCCGCATTTTTATCATTTTCATCCATTGAAAAGAGGTACCGGATGCCTTTTTTCCGTACACGTGTATATATCGTCAAAATCCGGAAATGGATTGAGCCAAAGTTCCTAGCCGGTACAGTCCACTAACAAGTTTCCAAAATTTTCTTCAACAAGAACGTCATGTTATTGTATGTTGAGACAGTTCGGTACCGACAATAACTTGCAGTCGGACTGGGGGTATTCAAGTATTTTCCGGAAGGGCTTCCAGTTATTTTCCCGCGGGGCTGTGTAAAGTATCGCGCAAACCGCCGATATCCGATTAGAGCGGAATGATTATCGGTAAAACAGCGGCGGATATGCATCCAAATCGCTGCGGAGATAGCGGGCAAAAAGTTGTGCCTGAACAAACGGAAGCAGTCCATACGGCATCTTTTCGCCAAGAAACGTATGCGTTATTTCCTCTTTCTTTCGTTCCTGCCACACTTTCAATGCTTCCCGTCTTGTATCGTCCTTCATCATTACTGCACCGCTTTCGAGTTTTTCAAAATCCTTGCCGCTCACTTGTTTCAAGTTAATTAGCGACAGCACGAACCGGTCAACGAGCCAAGGACGGAATTCTTCCATCAAGTCCAAAGCCAGCGACGGTCTTCCGGGTCTGTCGGCATGAAGAAATCCCATCTGCGGGTCGAGACCGACGCTTTCGCAGGCAGCCGTGCAGTCGTGAGCCAAGAGTGTGTAGAAGAACGACAGCAGTGTATTAACATTGTCCAGCGGCGGACGGCGGGAGCGTTCCTTGAAATAAAAATCGTTTTTATTGCATAAAATCAACTGGTCGAATACGCTGAAGTAATCCTTTGCCGCATCGCCTTCAATGCCGCGGAGCCGGTCAAGCGGCTGATGACGTTTCAATTCTTGCAGCGAATTTGCCAATGAATTGATGACCGTTTCAATCTTCACTGCATCTTGCGGCGAATGGTCACGAAGAAAGCGCAGCAGAATAGTTCGGCAATTTGCAATCTTTGCTGCGATGATAGACCGGGCAACGGATGAGACGCTCTCATCGGCTGTGCTTAACCGATGCTGCGCGCGGCGGAGTAAAATGCTGCCGGTTTGCGTTCCGGTGACTCTGGCGAGAAAATGCCCATACTCGGTGAGAAAGGAAATTGTGACGTTGTTCTCTCCGCAAAGTCCGAGTGCAAAAGGAGTTACTAATACATTTCCGAAACAGATGATGCCGCGAATGGTATGTATCGGAAGGCGCAGTAATTCTTCACGCTCCAGTGTGATGACGATGTTTGTTCCGTCCCGTGAAATGTAAGCACCTTGTTTAGTGATGTAAAGAGTGTTGCCGAGCGGTTTCATTGGCGGTTATTGTGCGAGAGTTTGTTCGAGCATTTGAGCGAAGTAGAGTGATGCTTTGCCGGAGAGTTGCGGCATACAATCGTCAACGAGCGAACATTGTTTGCAATGCGCTCCGGCTTTGGGCGGCGGTATTTCGCCGGTTTCCATTAGTTGGTGAAAGCGCAGGGCGTAGTATTCGGTTTTGGTACGCAGGTTTTCGTCGAACTGAACAGCGGTGCGGGACTTCGTTTTACCGTAGAACAATGCGCCTTCTTTGATTTCAGTTTGCAGCATTTCTTCGAGGCACAGTGCTTGGGCGCAAAGTTGAATGGAATCGGATTTAAAGGATTTTTTTGTGCCGTGTTTATATTCGACAGGATAGACGAACCATGCTCCTTTGTGTTTCGGCAACTGCAAGGAAGCGTTTTCGCTGCGGTGAAATTCGACGACATCGGCGATGCCGGAGAGACCAAGTCGTTTGGAATGTAGCGGCAGTCCGCGGACGATACGCAAATCGCCGCGGGTTTCGGAAGTGTTGGAGTGGGCGTTATCGTGCATTAAACGTCCTTCGGCTGTGAGAACATTCTCGGTCCAAAGTTTTTCCAAGTGAATCAGTGCGCATTGTTTTTCGCAAAACGCAAGGTGCTGCAACCCGGATATGGCAACATATTGGTCTTCGGAGAACATTGTTATTGACCGTCAAGTTCCTGCTGTATTAAATTCATACTTTTTAATTTTCTAATTCTGCTGCGATAATCTCTGCTGGCGATTTATCCTCTCCTCTTTTTCGTTTTCTTAAGTCATTCCAGTGGGTTGTTATTAATTCGTGTAATTTTGGCGAATGTTCTGCTGAAACGTTGAAGTGTCCCAGATGTGCATTTAGGTCATTGCTAAAATCTATTGAATGCGCGGGTTCTTTGAAAATACAACTATCGCCGTTTGTGTCAAAATAATCGTCATCGAGAAGTGTTGCCGTTTCTTTTAATAATCTTGCGGCTTCGCTTTCTGGCTTTCGCGGGTCAAACAAAGCGACAACAGCATCA
>WRCR01000262.1 GCA_009783865.1 Planctomycetaceae bacterium
GATTGATATTTTTATCGTCCGCCTCTGCCCGGGTTCGGGCGAGGAAAATGCCGAAAATAACGGCAAAAAACACAATGGGAAGCATTCTGCCTTCCGCAAGGTCGCCAAACGGATTTTTAGGCAAATTTGAAAAGAGGGCTTCACCAAGCGTTTGTGATTGAAGTGCCGTTGCCGCAACCTCTTCACAGCGGATAATATTGAGTCCTGCACCGGGTCGAATCAGATTGACTAAAATAAGTCCGGTTAAAATGGCAAGCAACGTTGTCACAAAGTAAAGTGCAACGGTTTTCGTTCCGAGCCGCTGCAATTTTTTGCCGCCGCGAATTCCCGTCATTGCAGCGACTATTGAGCAAAAGACCAGCGGAATGACTACCATCGTGAGCATCCGCAGAAACAGGTCGCCCATCCAAGCAACGTAAGGAACCTCGTCGGGAAACCAATAACCGAAGACACAAGCGAGTACGATGGCAATCAGAATTTGCCAGTGAAGAGCGATTTTTAACATACGCTGAACAATAAAAACGGGGGTGAATTTGATTACTTAAATTGTAAAAGGAAAGGGATATTTACGCGATTTTTCATACATTTATTCGTCCTGTTTATTCAAATTTTTCGCGTTGAGTTTCTAACAACGTTCTTTCTGTGTTTTTCCGTGCCTTCAGCGGTTAATGAATCCAAAGTTGAGTATTTATTTCACCTCACAATATCCGCATCGATACGATACGGCAGTTCGCCGTATCTGAAGTCCTCGTTCAAATACAGCACTCCGCCGATGTAAACCGGCTTGGTGCGGAATACCGCCCGCAATTCGCCGACACAGTGAATACCTATCATATCAAACGGGTTCTGCTCCGGCGAACAATACTTGCAGTGCGCCATCGTCCTGACCATCATGAAGTTTTGGATTCCTGCTAACTGCCGACCCGGATACATATAACCCTTGATATAGACCTTGCGCTTTTCCTTTGCAATCGACAGTATCCGCGGCGAATAACGTCCTTTTTCGTCTCTCCGCAATTCCATAAAGTCGACTGCCTCATAACCATAAGGAATGTGAAAATAGTAATTGTAAGTTCCCCAGCAGGCGGCGGTAAAACCGAGTATCAGCGAACAGATGATTCCCGCCAGCGCAAAGTTTCTGCCGGTATAATCAAAGGGACAAGAAAGAATGTTGTAAAGACCGACAAGTCCGCAGAACGCCCCCGCAAGCGGAAAGAGAACGAACCAGTTGCTCAAGAGCATCAGCGGTGTGAAAAGCGAAAAAACGAAAGCAACGACCGCCAAAGTGCTGACGGCGCGGTAACCGACACGGATACCGCTTGACTTGATTTTCTCTTTGGAAACAGTACTTAAGGTCTTGTCAAATTCTTCGGACATGATGTTGTAAGCGTAGGATTGAAATCCTGCACTAATAATAAATTACGCTTCTTCCCAGCATTTACGGAGGTAATCGAGGCACTTCGGCACTTCGATTGCTCTGTCATTGGTACCGCCGATACCGCATTCAAAACTGACAACGCCGGTGTAACCGATGTACTTCAAGCCGCGGAACGCTTCGGTGTGAGTGTGTCCATTCTTCGAGTGGTTTTCCGCAGTGGGTAATTGTCTCTTTTCACCGCTGCCGAGATGTACGTGTTTCACAAATTCACCGCCGGCAATGAACGCCGCCATTGAGTTTGCCTCTTCGGTGTACATGTGATAGGTATCCCCTAATACGGCAATACCGGGAACGTTTGCTTCCTGGCAGAGTTTAGCGGCTTGACTCACCTGACGCATAAACCACGCTTCGCCGCGCCGCAGCGGTTCCAATATGACATTCGTATTCAGTGCCGCCGCCATAGGACCGAGGTCTTTCAAAACGCCGACGGTTCTTTCCCAAAGCACCCGTTCCGGCAAGTTGCGGACTGCTTCCGGCTGACTCCCGCGAACAGGAACATAAACTAGAACGGGGCAATTCATTGCCGCCGCTATCTCCATCTTCGCTTTGCTTTCATCGAGTCCCTTCCGACGTATAATAGGGTCTTCGCTCATCAGCGGGTGTTCTGCACCTCCGAAGTAGATAGAAGCAATTAACAAACCGGCATCGTCCGCTTTCTTTTTCCAATTCTTAGCGGATTCCATATCTCCGGGATTCCCGATTTCGATTGCCTCGAAACCATTTGCTTTTGCCCAATTGAGTTTTTCTTCGTCGCTGCTGCCCGGCATGAGACCGGGAGGTCCGCAAAACCGCAGTTTCGCTTTATCGCGCTTACTGCCCTTGATTTCATCGGCGACGGTGGAATTGACGGATTGAAAACTCACAACGGAAGCAACACCGGTACCGACAGCGGCAGCGGCTAAAAAACTTCTTCTCTGCATTTGGAAAACTCCTGTTAGTAAGTAATGTAAAAAAACCTGTTCAAAAATTAAAAAATTTGTTATTATTGCAAGCCGACCTGATGTTCGACTTTGTTTAGTTTCTCAAGCCGGATTTCGTGTCGTCCGCCGTCAAAGGACGTGTTGAGCCAGATGAAGATAATCCGTGTGATTGTTTCTTCGTCGAGCAGTTCTCCTGAAAGACAAAGGATATTCAAATCATTATGTCTTCGGCTCAATTCGGCTGTAAAGGTGTCAGTTATTGTTGCAGCGCGGATGTTGGCGAACTTGTTAGCGGCGATACACATGCCGATGCCGGTGCCGCAAATCAATATACCGCGTGCTAATTCGCCGGAGCCGACCCGCGAAGCGACTTCTTTTGCAATATCCGGGTAATCCGTTGGGTGAATATTGGTCAGCGGCGGTCCGAATTCTTCAACGGTGAAGCCCTCTTGCCGCAGTACCTCCGCAAGTTTGCTGCGGATGGCTACTCCGTGGTGGTCGCTGCCGATGCCGATACTAAATGTTGTATTGAAAGTGCCGGTATCCATCCGCATTTTGTTTCCGTGAATTGTTAATGATAAAAAATACGGAATAATTATAACGGATATGGAAAAAAAATATACAGGGGTGCTGTGCGGAAAAACAAAGTTTTTCATAAAGAACAGTGCCGCAATCAAGGATTGCTCCATATTAGAAAAGACATGCAGCCGGATTAAATTTTCACAATATTCCTAAAAAAATAATATACAGTATAATTCCTACAGTGAACATAACCAAATATCCGTTTTGAATACAAAATGAAAATACAAGGGAGTTTTCGATGTTAAAATTACCGGAACAAGCGGACTGCGTAAAGTTGGGTATTTGTTTGGCGGCACTGAGTTTTGCCGTCTCGGTACCACTGTTTGGTCAGCAAGAGCCGCAGTACAGGTCTCAATATTCTGATATTCCTATTGTTGATGTGCATGTTCATCCTGTTGCGGTGAACGATGCTGCTAACTTCATCAAAATTCGCGATACCGTGAAAGAGAAGTGCGGTGCGAACCTCGCTTTCTGGGTAGGGATGAGCGACCCCGGAGAACTGCTTGCCGAAATGAAATCGGCGTGTAATAACCGCATTCTCTTTGCCGTGAATCAAAAGCAACTGCACAAAGGGCTGACTATCACGTCCGATGAGATTATCTCGAAGATACGGAATGGATACGTGGGAATGAAGTTCTGGTTCGGTCCTCATTATAGGATATTAAAAGAAGGCGAGGAAGGCATCACCCGAATCAACGACCCCCGATTTGCAGATTTCTTCGCAGCAATGGAACGTGAGAAGGTACTTATGACATCTATGCACATCGCTGACCCCAATGGTCCTTTCGGAGACCGCGGAAAATGGGTGAAAGACCCAGTATATTTTTGGGAACAAATCAGGGCATTTGAAAACGTCATTGCCAAATATCCGAAACTAACATTTATCGCCGCCCACGGCTCGTGGCTAGTTTGTCAGGATGCCCAGATTGACTATTTGAGGTATCTGCTGTCAACTTACCCGAACTTGCATGTTGACATTTCGGCAACGTTTCAGTACATGCCCGCAGTGAATCGCGACAATCTTCGGGATTTCTACGTCGGATATCAAGACCGCATTCTTTACGGCACAGACGGCGGTAGTCTTCCTGTCGGATATGCTGTTAACGGGTACATCAATACCTTTGCTATTCTCGAAACGGATGAAACTGTGAAAGGCAGTTTCTTCGGAGATGTGCCGGTCAAGGGACTCGACCTTCCGCGGGAAGTGCTGGAGAAGATTTATTACAAGAACGCACTGAAATTGTATCCGGGGTTGAAAGAGGCAATGGGGGTACTTGCTACCCCTCCACCGGCGGCGGGTCTAATACTATGAACCCGTTGCGGTGAAGCGTGATGAGCATCGAATCAAGTTGCTTCTGCCCTTCCTTGAGTCGTTTTGCTCCCATCAGCCGCCGGCTCACCGTTTTTCGCAACGGTTCGATGTCCGGGTCAAGCGAAATAATGTGCGCAAGAAGCCGCCACGGAATAACGCCTCTGCTAGTCAAATGTCCCGGCGGAAGGTCTTTGAGTTTGTAAAACTGCTCCTCCGACCAGTATTGCTCCGTTGTTCTTCGGACTGGCATTTTCTTCTTGAGTTTCTTCTTCATCTCCCGCAATTTCGGGTCTTTCGCATCTTCAGGAATCTGGTCATACTTTTCACGAAATCTTGCGATTTTCACATCGTCTTCATGCGCTAATACGAAAACATAACCGTTGGTATCATACTGCGGTCTGCCAGCACGTCCAAACATTTGATGCGCTCCGCTCGATTCAATAATCTTTTTCTCACCCGGCTTGCCTTTCAAAATGCACGGCAATACAACGGAGCGCGCCGGTAAATTGATGCCAGCCGCCAGTGTTTCCGTACAAACGCAGAACGACAAGAGTTTCCGCTGAAAAAGGTCTTCAACAATGCGGCGGTACTTCGGCAGGATACCGGCATGATGTATTCCAATGCCGCGCAAAAGAAGTTGCTTGATATGCGGTCCCGCTCCCTTCGTCCAGTCAAGCGGGTTGATAATTTCCGCTATCATTTTCTGCTGCTCGGACGAAACAACATTTCGTCCGCGAATTTGGTCGCCGATGTCCCAGCATTCATTGCGGTCAAAGCAAAACACAAGCGCGGGAGTGAACTTGCTCTCGTCATCGCCTTGCGCCATTGTTTCGAGATGTTCGAAGAGAAGTTTATCACCGACCCATTGACAGGTCAGCGGCACTTTGCGTTCCGCTGATTCTATCAGCGTCAGCCGTCTTTGCACATTATCGCGCAACCAGGCAACGAAATCATAAGCGTTGCCGATTGTTGCCGAAATCAACAGCGTGCGTATGTGCGGCGGCAAAAGATTCAGCGTGAATTCCCAAACCATGCCGCGTTCAATATCGGCGAAGTTATGAAATTCGTCCATCACAACGCAGGAGACGTTTTCAAAATCGAAACTTCCTTTTTTGTTTTGCTCCGTCAATATCCGGTTGAAAAGTATTTCCGCAACGACAACAAGAATCGGCGCATCGGGATTTTCCCGACGGTTGCCGGTAATCAAACCGACGTAGTATTTGCTGTATCCCCAGCGTTCCAGTGCCGCCTGAATTTCGCGGTATTTCTGTTCCGTCAAAGCAATAAGCGGCGTAGTGTAATAGCATTTCTTGCCGGTCTTCATTGCTTCGTAGATACCGGCTTCGGCGATGAGGGTTTTACCCATTCCGGTGGGAGCGCAAACGAGAATACCGCCTTCGGACTCAAACCAAGCGAGAATCGCCTCTTCCTGAAACGGGTAAGGTTCATACGGCAACTGTTCAAGATAAGAAAACGCTAAATCTTCACGGGTTAGTGACATAATCAAACAACGGCAAGACGATCATTGAAAACATGTTAATCATTTTATACGAAACAAAGCGGATTGGCAAGTTTCCCAGCAACCCCCAGAACCACCTAACATCAAGCCCTAAATTAAAAAATTTTTTCGACGCAACCGCTTGAAAACAAAACACTTCTGTAAATTGTATCATTTTGCACATAGTGACTACCTATTTTAACGTTATTTTACCTATCTTGACA
>WRCR01000263.1 GCA_009783865.1 Planctomycetaceae bacterium
AAACGCAGTAAGCCGGTACCGGTCGCAATCGCTTGACCTTCCGGCGGTTGATTATCTGAAGAGTCCGCATACCAGCGGTAAATGGTTTCCGTTTCTGTTTTCGATTGCAGCGTAAAAGTCAGCCGCACACTAACCGGCGCACCGAGCGAATCAAATACCGCCAAGTCAACCGCTTTGCTTTCGCCGATTGCATTCTGCTTATTGTTCGGGTCTTGCCCCCAGTTGATTCCTGCCTGCTTCGGACTGCCCGGCGAAGAATTGTAGAGCATCAAATCGTTGGCATCCAATTCGAGAGCGTTATCCAAACCGCCGTTGCCGAGAAGATAAAAACTTCCGTCTTTGACCATCGCGCCTTGCTTTCCGTCATTGAGTGTCTTGCCGATAGAACCGCCATCAGCCGGAATGTCACCGCCGCTTTGTATTCCGAAGGACTCCGACAAGAACCGCAGATAATCGTTCACCGTTGTTTCTGCCGTGATTTCCAATTCGGTTATGCGCAACTCTTTGCCGCCTTTGTTCGGAGTGAACCGCAAGATTCCCTCTTCAAACACGGGTATGAATCGGACACTGCTGTTGCTGCTCGACAAAGTTCCGTCAAAGTTTCCGACATCCAACAGTTTCGTTTCACCGGTCACCATTGCATTGCCTCGACCGGCAGGACTCCACTCAAGATGCGTTCCATCCGTCAATTCCGCATCGGAGAAGCGGTCTGTTAGTGTTGCATCCGCGTCAAGATTGTTAATCTGTCCGACAAGATAAAACTCCGACACATCATTCGCAGTACTCCGGTAAATGCGCCGTCCAACCCATTCGTCGGGATTATCGCCTTCAACGGTCGGGATGTTGGAAAGTTTCGCTTGTCCGCCGATGTTCAGATTGAAAGCATCGCTAATCAACGACGGTCGGCTTTCGTTTCCCGCTGCATCGATGTATGTGACGTAGTAATGATAACTGCCCTGCGACAATCGCCCCTGCTGCAAAACCGGATTGGGTGCAATTGATTCGGACGAAGCAATATCCGTGTAAGCCGCTGCCGGTGCAGGCAAGTCGGCGAGTCGATGAAACGTCGCCGTTGCGGTCGGGTCTCCGGGGTCTATTGCCCGATATAAGCGCAGCGAGTCATATCCCGCCGGTACCGGCGGTAAATCGGTTAGCGTAATCGAATCCTGATTAGCGGCAACGGCTGCGGTTATCGGTGCGGAATAGTCGGACTCGTTTCCTGCGGCATCGACATAAACACAGCGGTAAAGATAGTTGCCGGGTGCAACTTCGCCGCCAGTTGAACTTCCCGTCGCTCTGCTTATACCTTCGGTTTGCGGCTGCGGAATCTGGCTGGCAATCAACTTTTGCTCTTCGGGAAATGACTTCGATAAATCCGCCATCGGTCTGGTTTGCAGCACAGTTCCTTGCACGGAATCATCACCGACTGCGTTCAACATACCTTCGATTTCTACCAGTTCGGTTTGTTCGGCGATGTGCAATTCACCGATGGGAATCCGCAGCGGAACTAGTTCACCGGTTTGAATGCGAAACTTGTCATCTACCTTGTAGCCCATCACATTCAAGCCGGTGTTTGTCGTTAAGTCCAAGTCGGCATTGATTTTCAGCGCACCGTCTCGTGTGTAATACATTTCCGAAGAATTCGGATATGCCGCCATGATGAATCCGTTGCCGTTGATAGCGATGTCAGAATTCGTCATTCCTTCTTTGAAGGCACCCTGCGAAAAATCGGTGGTGACGGAACCGAGTTCCACGCCCATTCCGATTTGCAGCGGATTCGAGCCGGCGGTATATCCTTGACCGGGTTCAAAACCGTACTTATAGTGATATTCGACAAAGGAAATGAAGTCGGGACGTTCCGCCTTATATCCGATGGTATTAGCGTTTGCCAAGTTTGTACCTGAGATGTTGATGGACTTTTCCGCTGCGCCCATTCCCATCTTGGCGATGTGTATTGCCGAACTAAGACCGAGTCCCATTGTTATATTCCTTTTGCGTATCGGAAGACGACTACGTACCGGTTATCGGCAATAATTATCGGGATAATTCATACTACGGACAGAAAGCGCATAACTGTAAAAGTTTGCCTAGATTACGGGAAACGTATTGCGTTTAGCGGCGGTATTTAAGACCGCTTCCACGCTAAAAAATGCGATTACAGCGTTGTGCTTTCGCCGCCGTTAATACTGCCCATTGCTCCCCAAACGCCGAACTCGCTTGGTCCGCTGGACACCTCTTTCGGTACGCTTGTCAGCCCAGTGCTGACGGAATTCACCGTATCGGATACAAACCTGACGCTGCCATCCAAAAGACCTACGTTCACACCGCCGCTGTGATAACTCGCAGCCGACATTATTCCGAAACCGTAGGTGTAACAGGAGTGACAGTTCGGCGAATTCGGCGGTAAGACCGTATTAAATGTTGTCCAAGCGTTATAGCCAATCCAGGCAATTTTGCCGCGTACTGCCCTATATGTATTGGACGTTCCCAAGTTGCCGTTGCCGGTAATTGTCAGAGTACTGCTCAACATCTTCCGGTCATTAGCATCTATCTTGGTAAAACAATTCAACGGATTGCTCATCAAACCGGTCATACAAGCCGCTACAGATGTTTTGATATTCCGCTCGTCGAATTGTCTGGCAGCACAGGTTTCGCTGACAACAATCGTGTTGCTTGTTCCGTCAGAACAGGCGGCAAATCCAACCCACTTCGTCCGAACAAACAAAGCGCGGTCGCTATACGGTGCTGCTGCGAATCCGGCATCTCCTACGTTGACGCTGACTTTACCTTCATAATTATTCCAGATGAAGTCCGCCATTGAAATTACCATGTTGGTTAGACACGGGGTGGTCTCCGATACTCTTGACTGCGGGTCCGAAGGGCAGAGTATCGCAGGTATGTTTCCGAGTTGCGGTTTATAAGCGTCAGATGCGTAAAAATAGTCGTTGTTGACAATTTGATTTTTTAATTCATCGAATCGCGGCTGCTGCTCTATGAACGGCAAAAGCGGGTACAAAATGCCCCAATCGTCATTGCCGGGGATTTGTGTTCCGTCCGCCTTCTTTGCCGGTATTTTAGTTCCGACATTCGGCAGCGAGTTATTAACATCGTGATAGTTGTGCATTCCGAGTGCGCATTGTTTAACATGATTCGCACACTGCATTCTTCTTGCGGCTTCACGGGCGGCTTGCACTGCGGGCAAAAGCAACGCGATGAGAACGCCGATAATCGCAATGACGACAAGAAGTTCAACGAGGGTAAATGCGGATATTAATTTCCGTCCCCCCCTCGAATTACCTGATTTTACACATTCCGTGATTACGGAATCAATAGAACAAGCGAGAATCCTAGTAGGGTTTCGCATATGAAAACTCCTTATAAAAGTCGAAAAAAAAATGGCACGTAAAAACACTAACCATCAGGCAACTGCCGATATAACTCCAGACATCATGCCTCATTACCACCCGTTAGTATGCAGCATTTCACGGCAAATTCAAGTGCAACTTTCCGTAAATTTTATACAATTTTGCGCAAATTAGCAAGGGTTTCTAATCCTGCCGTCATTCCGACAGATAAACACGAAGGGCGTGAGCCATATCGCGTCCCAAAAACCGGAGAGAATCAATATCGACTACGACCCCCGACGCATTGGCTGAAGGAATCTCGACGGAAGTAGAAAAAGCCACGTTCGACAGTTTCGAGGATGCCCATCGGGCACTGTTGAGTAAGCCGTCGTGTCCGTAATTGGCGGCAGTGTTCCAATCTTCACCGAACGGAAAATTGAATGATTCTTTGAACGGAAGCGGTCCCTTCTTTTCCGCTTCCAAAATTTTACTGAATCTCTGCTGCATTTTCCATATTTCCGCTTGTCGGGAACCCACTAAGTACAAGGATTCCCGACTGCTGTTTTCCCGCGCACTGTTTTCCGGCGGGTCGTCTTTTGGTTTAGCACGCAAGGCAGGACCATGCATATCGAAGAAGGCAATCGGTTTGCCGTTCTGCCAGCGGGAAACCTGTTCTGTAATCGCCTGAACTTCAGGATAAATCCGTGCAATGTAATCTCGATTGTGGTCATGCGGCTGACGACTTTTGCCTTGGTCGCCGTCTTCGACACCATCCTTATCGACAAACGGCACAATGAAAAAGTCGCAATGTTCCCGGAGCCATTTTCCGTCGTCTGAATCGGAAAGCACCGCTTCGATGAAGCCCTCTACAGCATAAGAAGCCGCCGTTTCTCTGGCATGGTGACGCGCCAACATGCATACCTTAAAATCGGCATCGTTTCCTTTGCCCGGAATACGGAGAAGTTCGACGCTGCGTCCTTTTTTCGATTGGCAGAGCGTTTCGATTTTCAAGTTCACATTGTCCTTGTATTTTTCAAGGAAACGCTTCAAGTCCCTTTCCGTATGGTTGAGAACCGCACTGAACCGGACTTCTTTTTCGGCGGGACCGAAAGTGTACTGAAACTTCGTTTCGGGAAAGCCGGTTTTATCACTGAGCCAACGCCAGGTGATTCCGTCATCATTGCTGACGGCTGGTCCTCGTGTGCTTAGATGTGTGCCGTTTATCAGTTCGAAATTCAGTGTTCGCCCTTCCGCCCCGCGAATGCGAAAAGACCAGTAGAACCAGGACAATCCTGTTTCATTACTGACTCTCCGCTGCAAACGCACCGTATCCACATCGATTTCCGAAACGAGAATATTGCCGCCGGGAAAGTCAGCATCAATCTTGAACTCCGTGGCAAATGCCGGAATAACGGTGAATAAAAAAATTATTATTAACAGGCGTTTCATAAATTTTCTCCGGTTTAGAATTTAAAATAAATTTTCTATGGTACGTTGGCTCTGTTTCCTCATTAGAGTTGTTCGGGAACCGACATTCCTGCGTAGGTAGGAATCCAGAGGAACGGGTATAACCTTTTACGTCTAGATTCCCGCTTTCGCGGGAATGATGGTTTTGGAGTTTCCGAACAAATCTATTTCAAAAGTCCTTCGGCAACTTCCGCAAGTTCCAGCATGATTTTGCGGTACTGTTCCGCTGTTCGCGGAAGAGCCGGTTTCATTTCGGCAAGCGGCTTTGCCCTGACATCCGCAAAGGCATCGGTGTAAATTTTTTGCAAAGTAGCCGTGTCAAGTTTTCCGGCGGTGTCTCCCGCTTCTACCAGTGCTGCCGCTGCTTCGGCATAAGCGCGGACTATCGGAAGATAACAATACGCAAACAACTCATACTGATACGAAGCACAATAACCGTTGGCTGCATTGTTAAGGAGTGCTTTTTCAAAGTGAGGATTCACTTCGGAAACCGTCTTGAGACGTTCATAAGTCGCATTCATCGAATAATCATCATGAAGAGCCAAAAGGTCGCGGAACAATTCCCAATGCCGCCGGAAATTAGCAACAGCACGGAGAACATCGTCTTTCGCCGCTTTGCCTTCCCGCCAGTTTTTCAGGGCAACGTTGATATTGTGTGCCGCAAGAATCGAAAGCCGATTAGCAGTCGTCCTTGCAATGTCGATGGAGTCCCGCTTGATAAACGGCTTGGCATCGTCAAACGGCAACTCAGCGAGCGCGCGGTACAACGCCGGTGCCGGTGCCAGTTTGTCGGCGAAGGTCTTTCGCAATTCCGTCCGGTCAACTGTTGAGGAAAACTGACTCGCATTCAAATATGTCAACAATCCCAGTCCCCATGCATTGGGAACCGTGTACGGATAAGAACACGGCAAAAACGTATTCCAGATTTTCAACATGGTGTCTGCGTCGTCCCTGTACCGTGTCCGGCAGAGACGCTCAACGGCGTGAATCGGTTTCGATTGGTCCGGCTTCCAGGCGTTTTGCGGAAAGTATTCGAGTATAAGAATATCGGCATGTGACGTTTCGGGCCAAAAAATGTATCCTTTGCAGAACGGGTCGTCTTTGGAAAGTTCCATCCGCTCTTCGAGAATGTCGT
>WRCR01000264.1 GCA_009783865.1 Planctomycetaceae bacterium
CACTCACCACTCGTTACTCACCACTAAATGTCAAAATAGGTAAAATAATGTTAAGATAGGTAGTCACCATGTGCAAAAAGATACAATTTTCAGAAGTGTTTTGTTTTCAAGTAGTTACGTCAATAAAATTTTTTTATTTTGGGCTTGATGTTAGGTGGTTTACCGCTTGTTGCTCGTCTGTTTGGCATTCCTTGTGCAGCCGTTTCAGACGGCGTAATTCACGGAAGATGAAGAACACCGCTACAAGCATTGCGCCGAAGTCGGAAATCGGAACGGCGTACCAGATACCGTCCATTCCGTTGAAACTGCGCGTTGATTCCAAAAGCGGCGGTAAAAGCAGCAGTGCCGGAATGAGAATAAATACCTGCCGGGTTAAGGTAAGCATAATCGCCCGATGTGCCATTCCGTTTGCTTGAAAATAACCCGCCGTTGCTACCACAAGACCCGCTCCGGGCAGCACCAGCGCAAATGCCCGCAAAGCGTGAGAGCCGAGCATAATCAATTCCTGACGGTTCGGAGAATCCGCCTTCACAAACGGCGTAAGAATCAATTCAGGCACAAGAAGTACTGCAATGGTACACAGAGACGTAAAAATCAGGGAAGTACAAATCGTCAACTTCAGTGCTGTTGCAACGCGGTCATACCTTTTTGCTCCGATGTTGTATCCGATTATCGGCTGCATTCCCTGATTCAAACCAAGAAGCGGAAAAAACAAACACATTCCGATAACAAAGATGATTCCGATGACGTTGATAGCCAAGACACCTCCGGCTTCAATGCCGTGTGCTTTGCCGTACAATTCTCCGTAATAACCGAGTTGATACATTTGAATCGACTGCAAGATAAAATTGAGCATCTGCATTATGAACGGCGGAAGACCGAGGATGAAGACCGCCTTTGCAAGCGGCGAATTCCATCGGATATATTTCAGCCGCCAGCGCAGCAGCGTTTTCCCCGATGTGTAATGCCAAATAATCCAAATCGTTGAAAAGAATTGAGCGAGCAACGTTGCCGTTGCGGCACCCCAGATGCCGGTGCGGAAAACTACGAGGAAAAGATAATCGAAAAAGATGTTGAGAACAGCGGCAAGAAGATTCGTGAACATAGCGGTTCTTGCTTTTCCTTCGGCACGCAAAAAACCGTTTACGCCGAAGGTTAATTCGTGCAGAATCGCTCCGCAGGCGATAATGGAAATGTACTGTTTCGCAAGCGGCATTACATTTTCGCTGGTGCGGAAGAGCCGGAGCATTGCGCCCTGACAAAACATGCCGAAACAGAAGAATCCGATGGACATGAAAATGAAGAGCAGCAATGCCTGACCGACAAGACGTTCTGCTTCGTCATATTTTTTTTCGCCAAGGCGAATCGAAATCAACGTGCTTGAACCGATGCTGATCATCATACCGGAGGCAAGCATCACAGCGATGAACGGAAAAGCGAGAGTGACGGCGGCAACACCTTCTTCGCCGAGCGTTTGTCCGACAAAAATTCGGTTGACTATGTGATGGGAAGCACCGATGACCGCAGCGGCAACAGCGGGAAGCGAAAGTTCCCATAAGAGCGAACCGACCGGTTTGGTTTCCAGCCGCCGCGTTTTTTCTGCATGGTCAGTCAAGTTATTGAAATATTAAAAGTCCGCAGCGAACGGCACACGGTACTAACAGAAGGGGGCGGTCATCCATGACCGAAAAACCATCCATCGTCCGATATGTTCAATAAATTATCAGAAAATCGGATTTGAGTCAATAGGTAAATCTATTCGCCGGAGTACCGGCTAAATCACGGCAAAACTACAATCCTGAAACCCACATCGTAAATCTGCTGACCGGCGAAATAATCCTGCCGAAACATTACCGCCGCCCGCTTCGGCTCATCATACCACGAACCGCCCTTGACAATCTTGCGCTCCGGCTTATCCGGCGAAAGTGCTGTTGCCGTCCACTCCGCAACATTGCCGTGCATATCGTGAAGTCCCCAAGGATTCGCCCTATAACTTCCGACCATTGCCGAAACACGGCTGCCGTCATTGAAACGCACATCGGCGGGTCTCCACGCCGGTATCGTTTCCGTCCGACCAGCCCAGCCGAAAGGGTCTATCCGCTGATTACATACATCCGACAAGTTGGCACAGCGGGAAAAATCGGTATCGATATTGCCGTACCAAAACGGCGTTTCAGTACCGGCGCGGCAAGCATATTCCCATTGTTCTTCCGTAGGCAGTGTCACTCTTCGCCCTGACTTTTCCGAAAGCCAGCGGCAGAAATCCATCGCCCGTTTCCACGAAACCCTGACAACCGGCTGCCCCGGATGCGAAACCGGCCAGCCGCGTTCACCCGGACTGAAATGCATGAAGTCGCCGAATTCGACACCGCTGTCGTGTTTAACATCAAACACAGCATATTGTCTATTCGTTGTTTCCGTCTTTGCCATATAGAAATCTTGTCCCGGTATTGCGAGTAGGTCTATTTCAACGTTTTCATTCAACGGAATCTTCAACGAAGCACCGGAAAAGTTTGCCGCCGGACTCGCCGCAACATCTGCCGCAACGGGCTTTTTCACCGTCACCACTTCAGCATCAGCGGTTTTTTGCTTCGGCAACACTGCCGGTTGATATTCCACATTCGGGTCATCGTCCAAAAGCGAATCCATCTTTGCATAGAGACGGCGCATCTCATGCCGGCGCGCAAATTGATGTTTTACCAACGCCGGATTATCTTCCTGAATGATGTCCAGCCAGTTGCCGTGAAACGGAGCATTCAAGTCAATCCAAGTTATAAGCCGGTCCAATGCTTCGCTATCGAGTTTCACATCGTAGTGTCCCGCATTGAGAAGTTGCATCAAACGGGTTGTGTCGGCATGATATTCCCGCGGATTGGGAACTTGCATGCTGCCTTCTTTAGTCGAAGACCGTACATAACGGCGCAGTTCATAATAAGCACGGGAAAAGCGGGATTTAACGTTGATGTAATTCTTCGTATCCAGCAGCGGTTTTTGCGGACCATCGACAAATGATGCAATGCCCGGATATTTCTCGTTTCCTTCACGGTGACAATCTGTACAGTATTTTTCGAGAACCGGCTGCACTTCACGGATAAAAGAAAAGCCGCGCGTTGGACCATACCAAGGCGTGATTTCCGACGGTGGCGCAGTCGATGCTTTTACTCTAACCGGCATAACAACCGTGTTTTGTTCTTCATGGCAGCCGGTGCAGGAAACAGTTTCGCCCGGCATTGCTGTAACCCAACTCCGCATGACTTGAATCGCTTTGCCTTCTTCGTCAAGCGGCTGCATTGCAATCGGGGTGTAAGCCGGCACTTTGAAAAACGCCGAACCGTCTTCATAAACCGGCACCGTTCCAATGATGCGGCGCGGGTCCCACGGTCCATCCATACCAATACTGTACGGTTCTGCACCCATGTTTTGATACGCAAACTGATAAGTGTAAAGCCGCAACGCTTTCACAGTACCTTTCGCAACATTGGGAAGTCCTTGTCCTTCGTAAATGTCGGCGATAAAGAACTCGGCATCTTTTCGCTCCGGGTCAATGCGGTCTGGAATCACCGGCGGTTTTTGCGTCTTCTTAAGCGGTATCGGTTCCAGCATTGCATAGCCGGTCTCTTCGTGAATTAGTACCATGTTGTCGAAGGTATCAACGAGATAAACACCCCACGGTTTATTCGCAGCGGGCTTTGCCGAAACGAGGAAGAAATGTTCGTCCAGCGGCTGCGGATGCAAAAATTTTGCCCACGTTTTTCCAATCGGCAGGTCGAGCATTTCCGGCTGCACCGGTCGGTCTCTTCCGGGTATTCGCTGTATTGCACCGCTTGCTTCACGTCTTCCCAGTGCAGGGTCAAACAACACAAGGTCGCCCATTCGCGGCAATTCATGATGTCCGCCGATGATAGCAGCAAACTTCGTCGGATGATTCGGCACCGCTTTGGCGTAGAACATCGAAGCGGGCCAATATGAACCGCTGCCGTAATACTCCGTTTGATTTGTGCCGTCGGGATTTGCGTGAAAAAGTATCCTTGCATAAGCGTGCGGCAAGTCAGTGTATTCCCAGCGGAGATAAAGCAGCCGACCGTTGTTCAACAAAGTCGGACACCAATTTTGGTCTTGTTCATACGTCAGTTGCCGAATTGAACCGTCCGTGTTAAGACGATAAAGATTACAAGTCGGAGATGAACCGTTGATGCAGGGAACACCGGCGAAACAAGCCGTTGAGCAGAACACAACGCTGCCGTCGGGAAGATAGCAGGCATCGTAGCAATCGACATCGTCATCGGGAATCAGCGGCAACTGTTTCAATTCGGTACCGTCAATTTTCGCTTCAAAAACGCGCCAGTGGTCTTTCGCATCAATCATAGTCATCAACATTCGGTCAGCGTCAAAATGAAGGTCAATATCGCCGACAAATCTTCCTTGCTCCGGCTGCAACACGGTTTGAATACTGGGTTTCGTTTTCCAATCGGAAAGAATGATAACCTGATTATCATACCCTTTTTTCGGCAAAGCCGAGTTTGCCGTATAGTTCATCGGCAGACCAAGTTGTTTTTCACCGCGCCGGATTAAGAGTAAGCGGTCGAAATTTAACAGCGGATTAGCAAGCAGCGATTCCCGGCGCAAAATATCCAACTCGGCAGAACTTTCTTTGACAGCATTTACTTCGTTTGATGTTTTGGTACGTTCACGAAGTTGCGCAAGACGTTCCAAGTATTTTGCGCCGTTAGGATATTGTTCACCGTAATTTGCCGCGAGATGTTTCACGGCAAGTTCAAGGGCAAGGAACTCGGCATCTAATTTTGAAGGCGGAATTGCCGGAGCGGTCAGCGAACCGTCAAGATAGCGGAGCATGTTTGAGACGAACAATTCGAGATTTCGCTGCCGGTCTTTCGGTGCTTTATCGTAAATTGTTCCAATGCGCCACGGTGCCGCTAACACTTTTCCTTTGCCGAGCGGATATTCAAGATGCGGAACATTTGTCCGTTCTGTATTGACACCGAGGTTTGTACCTTTCGTCCATTGAAACTGGGCATAAGCCGGATACGCAACATTGGAAAGCCAAAAAACGTCCCGCTCGAAATCGAGTTCCGTGAAAATCGGATGAGTCGGCGCAAGCGGTTTAACGCCGGACTGGTCTCTGTCGTCCCCGAAGGTCACCGGTTTGGTCGTGATGGTATCCAAACCGAGAGAGTTGAGGAACACCGCTGCATATCCCGTCAATAGAAGTCCGCCGCCATTTTCGACAAAGGTCTTAACAGCCGAGACGAAGGTCTCGGACTTGAAACGGGGGTCTTCAACTGTTGACGATGAAAGATGAAACCAGAGTATTTTTGTTTTGTCGAAAGACACCGGTTTGTTTTCGTCAACTCTGACGAGTGTTGCGTTGGCAATTCTATCGGCAATTTCCGAGACGGTCATTGATTCAATACTTAACGGCATTTCCGGCGATTCGTCAAGGAGCAGAGCAGCCGGCTGCTGCGGCATCGGAAAAGACGCTTCGAGAATGTTCGGCACGAACAGAAAAACGAACAGCAACATAGAAAGTAATCGTCGGTACATGTTTTTCTCCTGATAAAAAGAGTTTAATTCAGATTTCATTGTATCGCATTGCAGGCGGTAATACAACAGTCCGTCTGTCTGTCTCTCGACGAGCCGCAAACCACCTAACATCAAGCCCCAAATTAAAAAAATTTTTCGACGCAACTTCTTGAAAACAAAACACTTCTGTAAATTGTATCATTTTGCACATGGCGACTACCTATTTTAACGTTATTCTACCTATTTTGACAATTAGTGGTGAGTAGCGAGTGGCGAGTGAAATTGGTAGCCGCAGGTGTCAACCAGCGGAGTACAATCGGCGGAAATTCTAACATATCCGCAAATGTTGGCAAGAGCAAAAAGTGCCGCCCTCGAAAGACCTAATATTGGAG
>WRCR01000265.1 GCA_009783865.1 Planctomycetaceae bacterium
GACAAGCACGTTTGCGGAGCCGATTGGGGCAAGGCGTGGACGGTCTTGATGAATATAGCACTATCATTGGCGCAGTTGTTGCGAAAGGGGGAGCGAACGATGCGAGAAGTGAGGGAACGGTGCCAAGCAAAACCACAATACCCCGCTAGAATATTCAGGATAAAAAATGAAACTTGTTAGCGGACTGGGGGTGATGTCTATCTGTCAGCTGTACCTATTGCATCGTTGAAAAAACCTAATATAAACCACGTTTTTATATGTATCTTTTCGCTATTTTTTCGGAGGTATTATCGCAATACCGATTTGCAGCGGCGGAAACTTCGTTTTGCGGTATTGCTGCCAGAACGTTTGATATTCCAGTATAATGTCTCTCTCAAGCGGTACAGCGTTTGGAAAATCAGTTGTTAAGTTTGACGGAACAGATAGATTTTCACCGCTGTACGTCCACAAAATAACTGCGCCTTTTTGCAAGTCATCCGGTTTGTACCAGGGGGTTATATTCAATTTTTCGTTTATTCCGAAGTAGTCATTTCCTCCGAACGCCAGTACCTTCGGACGGTCTTTACCATATAGTGCAACATTCCCCGCCAATTTCCATTCACCGGCAGCAAACGGAATAGGAACGTCATACTTGCTGTGCCAAATTTTTTCTACTTCCGCTGCCAACTGTCTTCCGGGAAATAGAGTGTCACATGCCTTTTTTCCCGCGAGCGGCTCAAAAATATAATTGCCAGCAAATGTGCCAAGTGTCAACACTGCTACGACTACGGTATAGATAAAAGCCTTTCGGATATTTTCCTTGCCGACGGCTGCCGAAAAACACCATACGAGCAGCAGCGGTAAAAACAGCCAAAGATGAGTACCATGTCGAGACAGCATTGATTTGCCGGAAAATACTGCAATTCCTACCTGCAATAACAAAGGCACCGCCACGATAAACGGTAAAAAATATCGCCGCCAGTTCGGCGTTTCTGACGATAAGGCGGTATGTCTGGAATGTGATGCAGAATTCCTAATCAAGAGTATCGGCAACAATGAAATCAATATCGGCAAAAGCATCCCTATCGAAGATACCAGAAATTTCAATGCACCGAATACTTCTCTATCACCGACGGAAGACGCATAAGTTAGTGTAGGGAATCCGTGATGCAGATTCCACTGCAAGTGAGGAAAAAAAAGTGCGGACGAAACTAATATCACCAGCAGTAATCCCGCCATTGCCGGACAGCGTTTTGTTCCGTCTTCGCTGTCAATATCCCTGCGGAACAATAATGTAAAAAAGAAGAGCGTTATCGCAAGAAATCCCGCCGGATATTTGCAGTTCAATCCCAAACCGAGAGTAATACCGGTAAAAAACCACCAGCGCAGTTTGCCGGTTTTACAAGCATAATAAAAGAACAGCACTGTCATACACCAGAACGGCAGAATGCTCACCGAGTTGTGAAAATATGCCGCTCCGATATTCATATAGCGGTAATTGCAGGATGCCAGCAGTGCAAGAAATACCAGCGGTGACATAAGAAATTCTTCGCTCAATTTCCAGACAGAAGTGAGCATTACAAGCAGGGCAAGCGAAGTACACATGTATGTAGCGGATGGAGTGCCGGTTAATCGAAAAACTGCCTCAAGAATGTTTGCACCGAGTGTAGGATGTTTAGAAGTACTGATAGGCAGTGCTTCGCCGATGAAGTATTGTTCTACGGTATCGGGACGGACATTCTGCTGCACCAGATATGGAACAAGTCCCCAGAGAAGGGAATAAATAACTATGAAAGCAATTATACGGCTTTGCGGCATGGCAGTTATCTCTCTTGAAAAAATATGAATTTATTGATAAGCGTTTAACAAAGCCGCAAGTTCACTTGCGGCTTTTGAATCGGAGTACCGGCTAAATATTTCTTCAAGGTCCTCCGTTTGCGGTTGCGGAAATCTCTTCCGTTGCAAACAGAACTTTGGGAACTTCCACTGAAGAATCAAGGACAAACACGCGGTATTTTGCTCCGCCATCCGTGACACGAATAACAGTGTGTCCCTGCGGAGAAACAATGCTCGTCGCTAAATCACCTAGACGCTCAATGTTGTCTTTGTGCATACCGGTTGCAAAAGTCAGCCGTTCATCGGGATAAATGTTTTTATCCGTCATTCGGGTTAATGCGCTAATATGCGGGTGCCAAGTATCCCAAACCGGTATCACCATTATACGCGGACGAAGTATCGAAAGAAAATGCGGATTAGCACTATCCGAATATGCGTGATGATTCATACTCATCACGTCAATTTTTCCTGTAACATCAGCGATTGCCGTTTCAACGTCCCGTTTTACGGGAAGACCGCAGATGTCGCCGCCCTGAAAATATGCAAAATTGCCGTAAGATATTTTAACGGAACAACTATAAACGTTTTCGTCTAAAACGGTTTCCTGCGGAATAACGGTCTTCGTTTCCGTTCCTTTTCCTGTCCATACGATGGCATTTGCTGCAATGTTCTGAATTGTGAATGGATATTTCGCCGGTGAGGTTTTTAACGTAAATTGTTCTTTGCTTCCCGGAATGAATTTTTCAAATACCGTTTTTCGGTTTTTCCGCTGATAGTCAGCAAATGCGAGGTAGTCCGCGAAAAAGCTCTTGTTGCTGCCCTCAACTTGTTTGCGGGTCGGATAATCGTAATTTGGGAAACAGCGGTCAATGATTTTTCCGATGCTTATGTATTCCGCAACTTCGGATATGCCGGTAAGTACATAACCAGCGGCACTTTTCTTTGCACCGGTTTTCGGCACACTTCCGATGTGGTCGGAGTGAAAATGCGTCAGCATAACGTAATCCAAATGCGGTTTCGCAAACCGTTTGATATATTCGGCTATCCATTCGCCGGGTAATTTACTGCCGTTTGGAAGCCGCGGCAGAACAGTTTCTTCGGCGCGCCCATCTGCGAGGTCGCCTGCGTCTATCAGCATAGTTGTGCCGTCTGGAGCAATGATAAAAGTTGATTCTCCGCGACCGGTGCTGATATGGTGAATGTCAAGGAATCCTTCTTTCCAATCGGAAAAAGGATGAAGTGTTTTCTTTTCTTCGGCGGAAAAGACATTTTTAGTGGAACACGCTGCTGTACCTGTAATAACGGCGGCGGTGTGTAAAAAGTTGCGGCGGCTTTGCGGCATGGTAATTATCTCTCTTGAAAAAATATGAATTTATTAATAAACGTTTATGAAATCTAACACAAATTTGGGGGACGGTCAAGTAATCAGAGCGGCGTTGCGCAAGCAACGGCAAATCAAAATCGTAATCTTAGATCCCGCCGCTATCACGGTTGACAGCCGCAGCAGGGTCTAGGAGTACGTAACATAGTATCCCGCGTTCCTATGTCCTTCAAAAGAACATTGTCAATGGTCTGCGGTAAAAACCGGATAGACGCGTCAAAAAAGGCAGCGTTACAACCGCCGGAATGGAAACTGCCGACACGTCCCGGTTCGTTGATTCCCTTTGCCAACTCATCCAACGTTATGTCGGCAGTGGGATTCATCCAACAAAACGGTTCCTTTACTTCAATTATGGCAATAGTGTTGCTAGTTCCGGCAGTAAAATTACTGATTTTTGTTCCAGTTGTAATCCCTGCTTCCGTTGCAGGTATAAGTCCCTCACCGGCTATTGCCGAATATGTGCAATCCTTACCGGGCAGACATAAATTGTTAGCAGGACAACTGAAAACGGGAATTTTGATATTGTGAAACTGCTTGTTGTGTTCGCTGTCCCACGGTTCGTTCAGTCGGATTTGGTCGTATAAATCTTGTTGTCCGATGTAAGGCAAAATCAGCACCCGCCAACTGTGCAGCGGTTTGCCTTCTTCGTCAACAGTATAGAGCGGCGGAAATGTCCCTTTATAGCCGTAGTAATAGGTTGGCGGAATAGCTTCGTCCTTTTCGTGGTAACGGTGCAATCCCAAAGCAAGTTTATTAAGATTTTGCTGACACTGCTGCTTTATTCGCGATGGTTGAGTCATCAGCAAAACAGCCCCTACACATACGCCCAACATGGCACAACAAAGCAAAACACGGCGATTTTTTTCATGTCAATGTCTCCTAAAAACAAGTGCCGGAGTACCGGCTAAATACCGGCGGGGGCATCCCGCCGCTCTTATTCTCGTTTCTGAATCTTGCTATTCCTCACAAACTACCCGAAAACCAACGTTAAACACCGGTTGATACGGATAATACGCCCGACGCAAACCGCTGCGCGACCACTTCGGGCGGTCACGCCAAGAACCGCCTTTGACTACTTTGCGGAGGTTATCACCTCCGGCTAGTAAATCGTAATCCGACGAAGTCCATTCGGCAACGCTGCCATGCATGTCATGCAATCCCCAAGGGTTCGGGACATATTGTCCGACTTCCTGCGCTATCATATTGCCGTCATCGAAATCGTTACTGCGGGGTATGAACGCTTCAATATCCGGCGGATTATGTATCGGCTGCGGATTCACACCGCGAACAACAAATTTCTTCGTCTGCAAGTCCGACAAGTTCTCCAGTTTGCTGAAATCAGCATCGAGTTCACCGTACCACATCGGTGTAAGGGTTCCAGCGCGGCAAGCCCATTCCCATTCTTCTTCGGTCGGCAAACGGAATTTCCTGCCCGTCTTTTCGCTCAACCACTTGCAGAACTCAACCGCCTCGTTCCAGTTAATTCGGATAACCGGCTGCTGCGGTTTGTTCGCCGGATAACCGGGTGTCGTATGGTCTTTGCTCCACTGGTCAATGTACCGGCTGTTGTGTTTCGGATTAAACTGTTTATACAATTCGTTGGTGACTTCGGTCGTCATCATCCTAAACGGCTTCTTGACTTCCGCTTCACGGCGCGGCAATTCGTCGGCAAAGCCGCCTTTGTCGCCTCTTACAAATTTCCCTGCCGGTATCCACGCCAAGTCGAAGGAAACATCGTCAACTTTGACCGTCTCAACCGGCTTCGTCTGCATGCTCTTTGCTGTCTCCGCATCAAACGGGAAATTGGCAATCTTTGGCGGCGTGTAATCCGGTTTTTCCCGCTTCGGCGGTTTAATGAATTCCGGTTTTTCGAGTTTAACATTAGCATAAGGGTCAACTTCAGGATTTAAATCAACACCGGCGTACAGCAAGCGAAGTTCCGCCGCTCTTTCCGCAACTTGGGCAATGTTTTTCCGGTTAAGCCGTTCCGCAATTTCAATCCAAGTACCAAAGTACGGTACATTCAAGTCAACCCACGTGTAAAGTTTTCGCATGCCTTCATCATCCACCTTAACGCCGCGATGTCCCTTCTCCAGCATTTGAAACAACTCGCTTGCCGAAGTATGAAACTCCATCGGCTTGAGCATGTGATAATCGCCTTCCGGTCCCGGTCTTCTGACGTAAGGATACAAAGCGTGATACGATTTGGAATATCCATAAGCCCCCTGTGTTGTGTCGGCAAAGTTCGGACGGTCTTTATGGTCTTCAGAACCGTCATGACAACCGACGCAGAATTTATCCAGCACCGGCTGTATTTCATGCTTGAAAGAAAACGGTCTTTCGGGACCGAAGAACGGTTCGATTTTTACCGGTTCTTTCCGCATTGCTATAACCTGCCGCGTTGGAGTGACCGTATTCTGCGGTTCATGACAGCCGGTGCAGGATTGATTTTCGGCGGGCATTCCGACAAACCATGTTCTCATCAGTTGCAGCGCGCTGCCGTTTTCGTCAAGCGGCTGAATCGCCAGCGGTGTGTTCGCCGGTATGATAAACGACGCGCTGCCGTCTTCATAAACCGGCACTTCACCGATAATCCGGCGCGCATCCCAGCAACTTTCCATTCCGAAGTAATTATGCGAACCGATGCCCCGATAACCGTAATTGAAAGAAAACACACGGAATTTTTTGACCTTTCCTTTCGGAATATCTTTTAATCCGTCTCCGAAATAAA
>WRCR01000266.1 GCA_009783865.1 Planctomycetaceae bacterium
CCTGCCATTCCGGTCATTGCCGATGGATACATTCCGTTAGCGTCCCATGAACCTTGCCGCGATTGGTCTTTCGCAAGCCATTCAAGTCCGCGGGAAATTACTTTGTTCAAATCGCTTTCCGAAACCTGTGCGAAAATGACCTGCGGCATAAGGCAGAATATAATGATAAAAATAAATGGTACTCTCATAGTCCGAATGCTATAATTGACGCTGTCATTACGTTTGAGCATGAGAACAGTATAACACCGCAGGACTGTGATTTCAATAGGTGCCAAGATAAAATTCCCGCAAACATCCGATTGCACAAAACAAACAGTTATGATATAATGAGGCGATACGAGATAACATGGAAAGGAATACCTGATAACAATGGCGGAGATGGTCGCTATTTGTAAAGAAGTTCGGGCAGAAATTTATGCAGAAGAACAACGCTCTAAAACGTAAAAAGTCAACGCAAAGAGCGGAAAACGATGTTTTCCGCTCTTTCAATTTCCAACAGATACGATACAATTCGTCGCATTATGACACGCAAACATAAATTTCAAAATACGCTTTACACTCACGACAACTTGTACGTTCTTTCGGGCTTGAACAGCGGACTGGTTGACTTGATATATCTCGACCCGCCGTTTAACTCGAAACGGATGTACTCCGCACCAATAGGCAGTAAAGCCGCCGGTGTCAGTTTCAAAGATATGTGGACATGGGAAGACGTTAATGTGCAATACCTTGATACGCTTGCCATGAAGTATCCCGAATTGACGAAGTACATCGCAACGGTCGGCGGTGTTCACGGCAAACCAATGATGGCTTACTTGACTTATATGGCGCAGCGCATCGTCGAAATGCATCGTATATTGAAAGACACCGGCAGTTTATATTTGCATTGCGACCCGACGGCAAGTCATTATTTAAAGATATTACTTGATTTTGTATTTGGAAAAAATAATTTTCGGAATGAAATTGTGTGGTGTTATAAGGATGGTGCCAACAGTAAAAAAAACTACAATAAAAAACATGATGTTATTTTGTTCTATACGAAAGGCAGTAAATATACTTTCAATTATGACGCTATTTACCGCGAATTATCAGATTCCACTGTGAAGAAATATAGGTATGAAGACGAAAATGGGAAATATCGTCTTATGGGACGCGGTATCGTAAACAGTCCCATAAAGTCCGCGAGGGATATAAATCCGAAGTGGGAAAAAACCAATCCCGAACTAACATTTCGCCATTACTTAAAAGGAGGCGCATTGCCGCTTGATTGGTTTGAGATGCCCCCCATTAATCAATCGGCAAAAGAGCGCACAGGATATCCCACCCAGAAACCGCTTGCGCTTTTACATCGTATCATTAAAGCGTCATCAAAAGAAGGCGACATCGTAATGGACCCCTTCTGCGGCTGTGCTACAACCTGTGTTGCCGCTCAACAGTTAGGACGAAAATGGATTGGCATCGATATCGAACAACTGGCTGTCCGAATTTTAATCGAAAGGTTAAGCGACGATGCCGGTCTCTTCAAGGACTTTATTGCAACGGAGTTATTACCAGTACGAACTGATGTCAAGAGAGAACCGAAGTCGTTATCTGTTAAACAACGATTGTATAAAGAGCAAAATGGAAAATGTAATGCCTGCGGAGTTGAATTCGAGATACGTAATCTTGAAATTGACCACATTCAACCGTCGGCAAAAGGCGGCGGCGATTATTATGAAAACTATCAACTACTTTGCAGTTCGTGTAATAAAATCAAGGGAGACCGGACGATGGAATATGTGCGAATGAAACTCGCCGCCGCAGAAGCGTTGATGAAGAATAAAATTATCTTCGGCGAATAAACGCAACTACCTATTTCGTCTAAAAATCGCAATTACCCGGCGTTCTTGGAAACGGCAGCACATCACGGATATTTGCGATGCCGGTGATAAACATCAAAGCACGTTCCAAGCCCAAGCCGAAACCGCTGTGCGGTACCGAACCGTATTTCCGCAAGTCGGCGTACCATGAATATCCTTCAACTTCGAGTTTCTGTTCCTTCATTCTTTCGAGTAGAACATCGTACCGCCATTCTCTTTCACTGCCGCCGATGATTTCGCCGACCCGCGGCACTAACACGTCCATTGCCCGCACCGTCTTGCCGTCTTCGTTCACCCGCATATAAAACGGTTTAATCGCTCGCGGATAATCGAATAAAATAACCGGACTTTTGAAATGTTCTTCCGTCAAGAACCGCTCGTGTTCGCTTTGCAAATCCGTTCCCCATGAAACCTGATAATCGAATTTCTTGCCCGACTTCGTCAGAATATCAACCGCCTCGGTGTAAGACAAACGGACGAAATCACTGTTAAGAACGTGATTCAACGTTTCAAGTACTGTCGTGTCAACAAACTTATTGAAAAATTCCATGTCTTCGGGACAATCCCGTAAAACATCGGAAATTAACCGTTTCAGGAAACGTTCCGCCCAATTCATATTGTCTTCGAGTTCGCAGAAAGCGATTTCCGGCTCAATCATCCAAAATTCCGCAGCGTGTCTAGCGGTGTTGGAATTCTCCGCCCGAAATGTCGGACCGAAAGTATAAACCTTGCCCAAACCGGCGCAATAGGTTTCGCCATTAAGTTGTCCGCTGACCGTCAGATAAGACGGCTTGCCGAAAAAGTCCTGCGAAAAATCGACTTTGCCGGTGCTGTCCTTCGGGGGATTATCGGCATCAAGAACGCTGACCCGAAACATTTGTCCTGCACCTTCGCAGTCCGATGCCGTGATAATCGGCGTGTGAACGTAATAAAAACCGTTCTCTTGAAAGAATTGATGTATCGAAAAACTCACGCGGTTTCGGATTCGGGCAACCGCTCCGAAAGTGTTCGTCCGAACCCGCAGATGGGCAATCGTCCGCAGAAATTCAAGAGAATGCCGTTTCTTTTGCAGCGGATATGTTTCGGCATCGGCTGTTCCGAGAAGTTCGACTTCCTGCGCTTCAACTTCGGTTGCCTGTCCCTGACCGGGCGACTCTTTGACAAGTCCTTTGACGGCAACGGAACAGCCCGCCGTTAATGCTTTGACGGTATCTTCGTAGTTCGCAAGTTCCTGCGGAGCAATGACTTGTATGCTGCCGAAAGAACTGCCGTCGTTGAGTTCGATAAAACTGAAGCCGCCCTTGGAATCGCGGCGGGTTCGCACCCAGCCCTGTAATAAAACGGTTTTGCCGATACTTTCCATCTTGCGGGCATCGGCAACCGATAATTTTTTGTATTGTGACATGATTCTGTTGTGTTAAAAAACTACTCCAGCGGATTGAATACGAAGCCCGCGATTAGTTTCGGATAAAAATACGTGCTTTTTGCCGGCATACGGTCGCCGAGCAAACTCAAGGTCTTGATATGTTCCACCGAAGCAGGTTCCACCAATGCCGCTAATTGATACGGCTGTTCATGTTCATTAAGTTTCGGTTTTTTCAACTCGTCAACTACTTCCTGAACGAGATGCAAGTATGTCGGCTTCGGCGGGTTCGGCGTTTCGAGCAGCGTTTCGATAATCAGCCGGTGCAGCAAACTGACTCCCAATTCACGCCATTCAGGATGATGGTCTTGCGAAACGCCCGTCATTTTTTCTTTACCTTCGTTGGTGAGCGTCAGCAGCAGCCATTTACCGTCTTTCGGAGTGTAAAGTCCGATAGCATCTTGCCGGTTTTCTTTTTCGATAAGTTGCCAAACCTTTTGTGCGTCATCGGGACTTTGCCCGACCTCTTCCGTCGTGAAATTATTGCCAAGGCGTTTTTTCAATTCGGTGCTGTCCAACTCTTCACCGTCTTTGAGACCGGTGAATATACGATGCGTCGGCATCACGATTAAACCGGGGTCTTCCATTGCCACGCAAACCATTAAGACGTAATTCGCCGGGTGCGTTGAATTCAACAAGCCCATGTCGTCAATCTGCTGCCGATAATTGCATGCCGTTTCGTAGCGGTGATGTCCGTCAGCAATGAAAATCGGTTTGTCCGCCATCATTTTGATTGTTTCGTTGACGGTATCATCGTCATCAACAACCCACATCCGATGGACAACGCCGAGGTGGTCCGCCGCCTCGCATACCGGCAAATTGTGTGTTTCAATGTAATTCTCAAGTTTCTGCTGCAATTCGTTCTGCTTGTCGGGATACAAGCCGAATATCTGACTGAAATTCATCTTGCAGGCAGTTGTGAGCATTAGCCGGTCAAGTTTCGGACCGGACATCGTGATTTCGTGCGGATATACTTGTCCGTAGCCGAAATGAATCGCTTTGCAGGCGCACATAAATCCTTTGCGGATATATTCTTTGCCTTCTGCGCTGAAAATTTCGTGATAGACGTAAATTGCCGGTTTGGATTCCTGAACGAGGATGCCGTTTTCCTTCCACTCTTTCAGTGTTTTAGCGGTGCGGGTATAGCGGTTATTTTCGGCATCATCGGTCGGCAGCATTTTATCGAGAATCAGCCGGACGACATTGTACGGATGCTTTGCCAACAGTGCGTCCTGCATTGTTTCGTCAATGACATCGTAGGGCGGCGCAACAACATCGTCCAATGATTTGATTTTATCCGAACTATAACGGTACCCGGCAAAGGGTTTAATTTCCATAGCGTTTTTGTGAAAAAGTGAGGGAAACAACAATGCGATTCATTATGCAGTATTATACCATCAATCGAAAAGTTTTGCGATAGGGGACAACAAATCAGAGCGGCGTTGCGCAAGCAACGCCGAAACATCATTTCGCCAACAACCGGATGGACTCTATCTCAACTGCAACGCCTGCTGCACTAACGGGGTCAAACCGCAATTCCATAATCTTGCCCGTCCATTCAGGATTTGACGATAAATCCAACTCATAGTCGATAAATTTATCGGAAACCGGTACTTCTTTTCTGACGCTTGCCTTTTCGCTGTAATCTTTGCCGTTATCGGTTTTCCAAAAGAATTGCAACATGTTCTTTTCCTTCAGTGATGTCTTCATACGGACAGCAACTTTACCGAAGTTCGCCGCCGACAGATGGTCTTGCGAAGTGCTGATTGCCGGGTCGGTTGTCGTTGATTCAAAACGAAGAAGATTATCTTCATAACGGAAGTTCTTGACGTTCATCATTACACGCCACGGATTGTAATTATTCTCAATTTTCGAAGCAGGATTATCGGTAATAAACGTCCATGCAGTCCGGTTCTCAAACAACTGCTTCGGCATATCGTAAGGACCTAAACCGATGTCTTCGGGAAGCAAATCGATGCAATCTTTCTCGGTATCTTCGGGCGAACCGAACACTTTTCGGACGGCATCGAGATAACCGAAACCATATTCCCGATACGGCGCAAGATAATGACCTTCACTCCATTCATTCCAGTTATCGAGAATCAGCATTTTACTGCCGAGTTCATTTTCCGGTATATTTTTTTCGATGAATTCTTTGCCTTTCCGCAGCAGTGTTTCAAAATCCTTCGGCGGAATCTTCCAGATGCTTCCTTCGTCCCGCCATCCGCTCCATGCCTGCGACAATGTCACGACCTGCGGAATGATGCTGCGCATTTCCTGCGTTTTACGGATGTATTCCATCTGTGCGTTAATCGCAACATCTGGCGTTGGACTATTCGGAACATGCCAGCAATACGCAAAAGTATAATCGAGTCCGAAATTCTTATACCGCTGTAAAACCCTTGCGTCCGTTCCGCGATATTCACCGAGGATATAAAGACCGTCAAAGCCCGCTTTTCGGCAGCATTCCCGCATTAAATCGAAAGCGTGTTTCGCTTTTTCATCGCTGCCTAAATCAAACGAAACGACTTCGGGACGATACACGAAAAGCACCGGCTTGTTGTCGATTTTCAGATAATTGTCCCGCTTGAAAAATTTCTCAATCCAATACGGCATAAGATTTTCCGTCAAGTCC